>BEIM01000172.1 GCA_002898995.1 bacterium HR36 | reverse complement strand
TGATCGTTCTCAGGCAGCTGGCGCATCGGTCAGCGGAGTTGCGATAGCTGCGTGAAGACACGCTCGAAATAGCTCTTGCTGCGTCTGGTTAGCGACCTGGCTGAGCCTCAGCTGGCTGGGAAATATCAGGGGAAGCGTTGCTGGTGCGCAATGCCGCAGGCCGTAAGTACGTTCGAGGTGTTCGCCGCACGGTCCCATGCAACGTGGGTCGTGTACAATGAGAGAAGTCGCGCGTCGCGAAGGTGTGGTGTCTGGCGTGGAGACGACGAGCACATAGGAGCAAGAGGAGATTGAAGCGGAAACGCTGGCGCCTGCTGTCGGCAGACCCGAGGAGCACGCCGCGACTGAGCCAAGAACTGGGACTGCACCCTGCAGTGGCGGCACTCTTGACGACCCGGGGCATTTACACGAGTGAGATGGCCCGGCGATTTTTGAGGTCCGCTCTGAGTGATCTACACGAACCGGAACAATTACCAGGGATCGAGGAGGCAGCTCAGCGTTTGCAGGCTGCGGTGCGCGCGGGCCGGCGCATCTGCGTGTACGGTGATTACGATGTGGACGGTATGACGGCCACGACGCTGCTATGGCGATGCTTGCGGCTAGCTGGCGCCCACGTAGATTTTTATGTGCCGCATCGGCTCGAAGAAGGTTACGGTCTGAATGTGGATGCGTTGCATCAGTTGCGTCGGCAGGGGACAGAGGTGGTGGTCACGGTGGATTGCGGTATTACTGCGGCGGCGGAAGTTGAGGAAGCTCGCGGGTTGGGCCTAGAACTGATCATCACGGATCACCACGAATTCCAGCATGAGTTGCCTGATGCCCACGTGTTGGTGCATCCGCGTTTGCCAGGCAGCCAGTACCCTTTTCCGCATCTTTCGGGAGCGGGAATTGCTTTCAAGCTAGCCTGGGCCGTGGCTCGACAATTCAGCCAGGCTCGCAAAGTGAGCGAGGGGTTTCGCCATTTTCTACTGGAAAGCTTGGCCCTGGTGGCGCTGGGCACGGTAGCGGATAGCGCCTTGCTGCTGGATGAAAACCGCATATTTGTGCGGCACGGACTGGAGACGTTGCTGCGTGCCCCATCGGTGGGCCTGCGGGCGTTGCTCGAAGCTAGCGGCCTAGTTGAGCGGCCAAGCTTAAACGCGGAAGATCTCGCTTTTGACTTGATTCCCCGACTGAACGCGGTAGGTCGTTTGCAACAGGCCCGGTTGGCAGTGGAGTTGCTGGCCTGCGATAACCCGCAGCGGGCTCAGGACTTGGCGCGATACTGCGCGACCCAAAACGAGATTCGGCGCAAGCTCGAGCTGCGTATGGTGCGGCAGGCCGGGGACATGCTGCGCCAGCATCCGCAGTGGGAAAAGGAAGCGGCTTTGGTATTGGCGAGTGCCGACTGGCATCCTGGTTTGGTTGGGCTCTTGGCCAGTCGTTTGCTGGAACGTTACGGCAAGCCAGTGGCGGTGATTTCCCTGCAGCAGGAATTGGGCACGGGAAGCCTGCGGGTGCCTGAGGGATTTCACGCCAAAGAGGCGTTGCGCGGGTGTGCGGATCTTTTGGAAAGTTATGGTGGGCATGCGGGGGCAGCCGGTTTCCGCATTCGAGCTGAGCACGTGGAGGAATTTCGGCGGCGTCTGGGCCAGTGCGCGCGCAGCTGCCTGAGTGCATCTCCTAGCGAGCCGTCTTTAGTGATTGACACCGAGCTGCCGCTGGCCGCGGTCACCCCCGGCTTGCTCAAGACCCTCGACGCTTTGCAGCCGTTTGGCCCAGGCAACCGGAAACCGTTATTCCTAGCTACGCACCTGACGGTGGTGGGCGAGCCGCGCGCCGTGGGTGAAAACCAGCGGCACCTGATGTTTCGCGTGCGGCAGGACGAGGGGCGAATCTTCCGCGCCATCGGTTTCAATCTGGGAGAACGGCTGCCCGAGTTGCTGTCGGCCAACGGCCAGTGCGCGCTGGTGTTCCATCCACGCCGCAATTGCTGGCGCGGGTTCGAATCCTTGGACCTGCAAGTTCTAGATCTGCAACCTGGTCCCCAGCCGCAAGTCGAACTCCTCGACGCGCAGGAGTATTTGGCCCAGGCCGATTACTCAGCGGCGTCAGCGCCATGACCGATACACTGAATGCCAACGCACCAACCTCCTGGCCTGCTCGCCTCTGGCGCATCTTGCAGGTCGAAAACCCCGACGACTCGTGGACGCGCTGGTTGAATAGCGGCCTGACGGTGCTCATCTTGGTCAACGTAGCCGCCGTAGTATTGGAAACCGTCCAGACGCTGGCCGACCGGTACGCCGCCTGGTTTGGCACCATCGAAGTAGCCTCGGTAGCGATTTTCACCGTGGAATACGTGGCGCGGCTCTGGACCTGCACCTATTCGCCGCTTTACAGACATCCCTGGATCGGAAGGTTGAAGTTTACCCTGACGCCAATGGCTCTCGTGGACTTGCTGGCGATTTTGCCCTTTTCCGCCGGCTTTGTCACCTATGACCTACGCTTTCTGCGGGCCTTACGTTTATTACGTCTCGCGCGCTTAGCGAAACTCGGGAGATATTCGGCGGCCATGCAGATCATGGCCCGGGCTTTGCGCCGATGCCGCGAGGAATTAGTACTCACCGCGGGATTGATGGTCGTGCTCATTCTGACGTCGGCCTCGTTAATCTACCTGGCGGAGCACGAATCGCAGCCCGATAAGTTTCCCGACATTTTGGCCGCCATGTGGTGGTCGGTTATCACGTTGACCACGGTTGGCTACGGGGACGTCTACCCAGTCACCCCGTTAGGCAAGGTCTTTGCGGGGGTTGTATCCCTTTTCGGTGTTGGGATGGTGGCCTTGCCTGCGGGCGTGTTGGGTGCCAGTTTATTAGAGGAGATTCGCGCTAGCCGACAACAACTGGACAAAAGATGTCCTCACTGCGGCCAGCCATTGGAATGAACGAGGATGCCAACACGATAGCGAGGCAAGAGATGCGGACTGGCGGTGGCGGCTAGATGTTTTGTGGCAAAATCTACCATGAAGCGTTGTAAACTTTGCGACGGAAATGGGAAAAACTCCGATTCCGGCCTGAGCGCAAAGACATAACATCCGCTATGACCGTGCCTTGCACGTACGCACTGATTACAGGAATATTTGGCATGGTCGTTGCTGGGCAAAGTGGAGGCAAGTCGGAGCTTGCCGGAAGCGAAGCCGAACCGCCAAGTATGGGTGGGGGGCTGGAACAGGGAGAGGCCCGCAGAGCCGGCTGCTGGAACGCCGGCTCGCGGTGTTTAATGGGCCGAAAAACACAGCTCGCGCCCATCATGTGGTAGTGCCTGGGCACGTTACCGACAAACCTAGTGTACTTGCGTGGACAAACAGGTCGCGGTTCCGGAAAATGCTTAGGTATTGGCGTCTCGGTAACTGGCGCGGATAGGCAAACGTCAGTCTGCGAGGCTCGCACCTATGCCAGAACACAACGACTTGCTAGTGGCGCTGCGTGAAAAGGCCCGCGTCATTCGCCAGCACATTATTCGCATGACGACACGAGCAGGTTCCGGCCATCCCACCAGTTCACTGTCAGCGGTCGAGATGGCGGTGGCCCTGTATTTTGGCGGAATCATGCGTCATCGACCTGATGATCCTCGCTGGCCTCAACGTGACCGCTTCATCCTGAGCAAAGGCCACGCTGCCCCACTGTTGTACGCCGTGCTTGCCGAAGCGGGATATTTTCCCATCGCCGAGCTGGACACGTTACGGCAGATCGGCAGTCGCTTGGAAGGCCATCCGAACATGCGCCGGCTGCCGGGGGTGGAGGCTTCGACGGGTTCGCTCGGCCAGGGTCTGTCCATCGGTTTGGGCCATGCCCTGGCCTGCAAGCTTGCGGGCTACGATGCTCGTGCCTTCGTGCTTCTGGGCGACGGCGAGATCAACGAAGGCCAAGTCTGGGAAGCAATGATGGCTGCCGTTAAATATCGCGCCGACAATCTTGTGGCCATTGTGGATCACAACGGCTACCAGCAGACTGGCTCGACTCGCGAAGTACTCGACCTGGATCCCCTGCCGCCCAAATTCGCCGCTTTCGGATGGTATGCAGAGGAAATTGATGGCCACGACCTGACCGCAGTGATCCAGGCCCTTCGCAGCGCGTGCCACCGGCGGGGTCAACCTTCCGCTATCGTGGCCCGCACCATCAAGGGATATCCCGTCCACCACCTCCTAAGTGAGCAAAACTACCACGGCAAAGCCCTCAGCCCGGCCGATGCCGAAAAAGCCCTGGCCTTCTTGGCCCAGTGGTAATGGTCACGGGCGCTTTAGGCTGGAAGGTCTCGCATTTGCGACATCCATGACGCCGAGGTTGGGATAACGATAGGCGCTTGTCCGCCTAGGTGCGTGTCGGCGCCAACCCAGCTGTGCACTCTGCGGGGGAGCCAAGCGGTCAGTATCGGGCAAGCGCACCCAGCCAGGCCACCATTCGATAGGTGTGAGTTTGCTATAAGCTAGCGGGAATCTTGGACCCGTTTGCGCAAATGGCAAAACCAGCATTACCGCGAGCTTCTGATTGCCGCTTTTGACTCAAAGTCGCGCATTTCCTAGTGCTGCGTCCCTGCGCGACCGCTGAGCTGCCTCGCCCAGATTTTGCCCAGCGTCAGACGCGCAAGCCACCTCAGTAATTCCAGCCTGGGTGCCGGCCGGCTCCAAGTTACACACCCCACGAGAAATTTTCGCTTGCGTGGTGTTTCCTTGTTGCCTATGCTAGTCAATAATAAAATGAGCTAAAGTAGGCGGGGTCGCCCAGCGCCGAAGGTTGGCAAGCCAATCCCGCTATGAGGCAATTTCCACGGGGAGGGCAGCAGGGAACCCAGGAGGTCTGGCCATGGCCAAGGGGCGTGGCGATTTCACCGATGTGTTGCTGCGTAAGAGAATCATCAGTGCCGATCAATTGCGCGAAGCCGTGCAGTTACAGCAATCCACTGGCGCCAAGTTGACCGATGCGTTGGTCAAACTCGGCTATGTGACGCCCACAGAAGTCATGCAAGCGATTGCCGAGCATCACGGTCTGCAGTCCGTTGATCTCACCGAGATTACCATCCCGCCCTCGGTGATTGAGTTGGTGCCCGAGTCGGTAGCGCGAGAGAACGTCATTTTGCCGCTGGCCCAGGAGAATGGGACGCTCAAGGTGATCATGAGCGACCCGATGGACATGGACACGATCCAGAAACTCCAGTTCATTCTCAACAAGGACATTCAACCGGTACTGGCGCCGCGGGAGCAGATCATCGAGGCGATCAACCGCTACTACGGCCAAAGCGAAACCGAGTCGGTGGACTCGATGTTACAGGAGTTCACAGACACGGCTATTGATACCACCGAAACGGAGTCCGCGACTGCCGCAGCGGCCGTGCTGGATAGCGACGCCCCGGTGGTGAAGTTAGTCAACCTGATCATTCAGGAAGCGGTGTCGTTGCGGGCCAGTGATATTCACATTGAGCCGTTCGCCGACCACATTCGCGTGCGTTACCGAATAGACGGTATCCTGGTGCAGCGAGACAGCCCACCGAAGCGATTGCTGCCGGCCATCATCTCGCGCATCAAAATCATGGCGAAAATGGACATCGCCGAAAAACGCCGCCCGCAGGATGGCCGCATTAAGATGGTGCTCAACGGCAAGCACTACGATTTGCGAGTCAGCATTCTGCCGACGAACCACGGCCAGGCCTGCGTTATGCGTATCCTGGATCGGCAAAATGTGCAGATCAGTATCCGCGAGCTCGGTTTCAGCGAGGAGGATTACCAGAAGTTTGTGCAAATCATCAAGCGGCCGAACGGCATTTTCTTGGTTACTGGCCCGACCGGTTCGGGCAAGACCACCACGTTGTATGCGGTACTCAACGAGCTGAACCGTCCCGACCGTAAAATCATCACCGCCGAAGACCCGGTCGAGTATTACCTGCCGGGAGTCAACCAGGTGGAAGTCAAGCACCAGATAGGCCTGGACTTCGCGCGGATCATCCGCGCCATGCTGCGGCAGGCACCGAACATTTTGCTCATCGGCGAAATCCGCGACAAGGAAACCGCGGAAGCCGCCATTCAGGCCTCGCTAACCGGACACCTGGTCTTCAGCACGCTGCACACCAACGATGCTCCTAGTGCCATTACGCGGCTGGTAGATATTGGCCTGCAACCGTTCCTGATTGCTTCCAGCTTGATTGGCGTGATGGCGCAGCGTTTGGTCCGCCTAGTGTGCCCGAAGTGTCGGGAACCCGACACGCCTACAGCTGCTGAAATCAAGGCGTCCGGCTTAACCCCAGAACGACTCAAGACCGCTACCTTCTATCGCGGCCGGGGGTGTCAGTATTGCCATCATACTGGTTACCGCGGTCGGACTGGTATTTTTGAGTTGATGAAAATGAATTCCACGCTTCGCGAGTTGACCTTCAAGCGCGAGCCGACACAGGTCATCCGTCGCTATGCGCGTATGTTCGGTATGCGGACGCTGCTGGAGGATGGCGTGGAGAAAGCGTGCCGAGGGATGACCACGCTGGAAGAAGTGCTAAGCATCTGCCATCATGAAAGCGCCTATCTCTAAGCGGAAGGCCTGCATCTGCAGCGGGCCCAAGCGATGTGCGGAAAACAGAAGCTGTCCTGATTGGTAGCGGAGTCCCATTTCTGGCGGAGAGCTAGCTATGCCGAGCAGCCAAGTCTTAATGGAAAAACTGCTGGAAACAGTTTACCAATTGAACGCCAGCGATTTACACATTCGCGTCGGCCAGCCACCGGTTATTCGTCATGAAGGCCGGCTCAAAAGGTTGGAAACGAAAGTGTTGGAACCGGACGATACGCAAGCGCTGATGAAGGCTATCACCCCGGACCGGTGCCAGCAGGAGCTCCAAGAGCGCGGGAGCGCGGACTTTGGGTTCGCGTATGGCGACAAGTGCCGCTTTCGCGTCTCGGTGTTCAAAGAGCGTGGCCGCGTCGGTATCGTGTTGCGGCGCATTCCTAGCAAGTTCCTGACCTTTGAACAAATCCGTATGCCGGAGGCGATTCGGCGATTGATCGTGCGACCGCGCGGTTTGCTGCTGGTGACCGGCCCGACCGGTTCCGGCAAGACGACCAGTCTGGCCAGCATGATCAACTGGCTCAATGAAAACTACGACCGCCACATCATCACCATCGAAGACCCAATCGAATACTACCATCAGCACAAGCGCTCGATCATCACTCAGCGGGAAATCGGCGTGGATGTGCCGAGTTTCGCGGAGGCGTTACGGCGGGCGTTGCGGCAGGACCCCGACGTGATTCTGGTTGGCGAAATGCGCGACCTGGAAACCATCCAGACCGCCATCGAAGCCGCAGAAACCGGTCACGTCGTGTTCG
>BEIM01000171.1 GCA_002898995.1 bacterium HR36 | reverse complement strand
ATGACAGTAGCGCTGACCGAACCCGCTCCGACTCGCGGGAGATTATCCTGGTGCCTGAGTTGCTTCCTGGACAATGCGGTCTATAATGTCCATGTGCCTGATGGATCGGAGACAAACGGCATGCTCCGCATAATTTGGCGGTGTTGTTGCTGTTGTAGCGCACCGGCGGTCGCCGGGTGTTGATACTGCGCATGCGCCTGCCGTCCCAAACTGCAACGTTTTTCTCGTGCTCCTTCCCCACCTACTAGCAAATTCACCGAATAGTCGCCACTTTGCGAGGAACCAAACATGGCTAGCAACCCTGACCTCAAGGAAACCCTGCCTGAAATCACAGAAGCTATTGTCGAAAGTTACATGATGTGCCAGCGAATCAATCACCTCGGCCATTTTCCCCTGCCCAGTCGAGAGGCGGTCATTGACATCTTGGCCGATTTAATGGAGCTGCTGTACCCTGGGTACCATCGTCGTCAGAACTTGCACATGGGAAACGTGGTGTATCATGCGGGTGATTTGGTGGACGGGTTGCATGACAAACTCTCGCAACAAATCGCGCGCGCGTTGCGGCACGAATCGCAGCAAGGCCTGGAGTGTGATTTTGAAGTGGTCGCTCAGCAGAAAGCCATTCAGTTCCTGCGCAAGATTCCCGATTTGCGGTACCTGCTGGAAGAAGATGTGCAGGCGGCTTATGAGGGCGACCCGGCGGCCAAGAGTTATCACGAAATCGTGTTCTGTTATCCGGGGCTGGAAGCTGTTACTATCTACCGCATCGCCCACGAACTGCATTTGCTCGGCGTGCCCTTGATTCCCCGCATCATGACTGAATATGCAAATTCTAAGACGGGCATTGATATCCATCCGGGAGCGCAAATCGGACACTCGTTCTTCATCGATCACGGCACGGGCGTGGTCATCGGCGAGACTTGCCTTATTGGCAATCACGTCAAGCTTTACCAGGGCGTTACCCTCGGTGCCTTGAGCTTTCCGCGCGACGCCGACGGTAAGATCATCCGCGGCATGAAACGTCATCCCACCATTGAGTACGAGGTTGTCATTTACGCCAATGCCACTATTCTCGGGGGTGACACCGTGATTGGGCATCATTCGGTAATAGGTTCCAACGTCTGGCTCACTCATAGCGTTCCGCCTCATACCATCGTGCAACTGGAAAAGCCTTCGCTGCGCATTCGTCGGCCCAATGAGGAGCTGGTACCCAACTATCAGATTTGAGCCATGAATCGCGCGGGCGCTTTCCACTGTGTGTGGCGAAACCGCCGGCCGGCAGATTGGCGTTGTGGGCGTAGCGACTCTGCATGAACGGCAACAGGTACCCGCCGGGTGTGCCCGTAGCGACTGGCTTGTGCTAGCCGTACTAGCGGTGTACTTTGCCGCAACAATCCTCATTATCGGGCCCTAGCTTTACCGGCGAATTTTCCGCAAGAGTTTGTCTGTGGATATCCGACTCCGTGTTCAGTATCTTGGTAATGAGTTTTATCTTTCGGAACTGGGGTGGCGGCGTTGGGGGGCGTGTTGGGACCCGCGATCTGGGAGCGCGTGTCGTGTTCGCACAATCACCGCGGGCGAACTTCCGAACCACGGTGGGCTAACGCCCGCCGCTCCTGGTGGACGTACGTTTGTCTTGTGCAAATATCGCTATCGGGCCGGGGGCGTTCGTTGTGCAACGCAAGAGCGGGGGGCGTTAGCCCCCCCGTGTGACTTGCAAACGCACACGCTATGGCGACTTCCCCAATTCGCGGTGGGGACTGCCAAGGGCGCGCTGGCACGCACTATTGCCTCCGCGTTGGTTCCAATCACCGCGGGCTAAGTTCCGAACCAAGAGGAGCGGACGCCCGAACCACGGCGGGCTAACGCCCGCCGCTCCTGCAGAGCCGGCGCGGCAGGTGTAGGGGTGTGGTTTGTGCAGTTAACAACGCTCTGGCTCTTGAACAACGTGCTCAGGCGGAAACATGGTGTGCGCTCTTGGGGTGCAGTGGAGCAAGTTTTCGGGTAGCTTGTTTGCCGGGACTAGCAAGGTAAGATAATGGCGGAAGTATAGCTTGCTGGCGATACGCGTCAGACCATCCAGGAGTTGGCAGTATGCCCCCGGCACCACCGCCTTTGCCCGATCCCGAAGACATGTTCGCCGATACGCGGATGACGTTCGGCGAACATCTCGAGGACTTGCGCCAACATCTATGGCGAGCCATCTGGAGTTTCGTCATCGCTGTTTGCGTGAGCTTTTTGTTCGCCAACTACGTGTTGCGCATCATTCAGGAGCCCGTGGAAAAGGCCCTCATCGAATACCACTATCGCTACTTCCAGAACAATCCTGGCAAGGAATTGCCCATGCTGGATAAAGTGCTGCAGGAGTTGGCGAAACGCGAAAATCAAAATGAGCCGCTGCTCCAGCATTTCACCAAGCCGATCACCCTGCCTGGCACGGTGAGCCAAGAGGAGCTCGACCGGGCGCTTCGGCAGATGTATCCGCAATGGTTCGCAGCAGGAGTTGCGGGAAGCGATTCGCAGCAGGACCGAACCCACCAGTCCGCCAGTACCCCGTCAGGCCGTGGCGAAACCACAACTTCCCCAAATGAATTGGCTGCGGCGAACGACACTGCTGCTCTGACGGTACAGGTCCGCATGCGGGCGATAGATTTGCTCAGCGAACTCCGGGCCCCCCTGGGATTACTCACCCGGCGGGCAACACTCATTTCTATGAACCCGATGGAAACGTTTATGGTCTGGTTTAAAGTCGCCATCTTGACGGGGCTGGTACTGGCGAGCCCGTGGGTTTTCTATCACATCTGGAGTTTTATCGCCGCGGGTTTGTATCCACACGAGAAGCGTATGGTGTACTATTCGCTCTTTCCGAGTGTGGGCCTGTTTTTGCTGGGCGTCATGGTTTGCCAGGTGATGGTGATCCCGGCAGCTTTGAAAGCGCTGCTGGAGTTTAACCTGTGGCTGAATATCGAGCCTGATTTCCGCTTGAGTGAGTGGCTGAGTTTTGCCATATTGATGCCTGTGATAACTGGTTTATGCTTTCAGTTACCGCTGGTCATGTACGTGCTGGGCCGTATCGGCATCATCACGCCGGAGCAGATGGCGAGCAAACGCCGCATTGCCTGGTTCGTGATGCTGATCCTAGTGGCGGTAATTACGCCGTCGGTTGACCCAGCGAGCCTGCTGATCATCTGGGGGCCGATGGTGCTGCTGTACGAATTGGGACTGTGGATGGTGCGAGCAGCCATACGCCGGCCTCCCGAAGAGGAGGAAGAGGTACCCTATGAACCGGGTCAAACCTGGTGGGACTGGGAGGACGTCTCGCAACCTGATGGTCGGCGGTAACCAAAGAGGAAGGAAATTGCGGCTGCGGTCTCAGGAGGCGTCATGAAGAGCGGACATGGTGCATCGTCTCGCGTAGGAGTGGCGTTGCTCTTAGGGGGAGCCTGCCTGGGTCTGACGTTGGGCCTGGTCAGACAAACGCCTTCGGCATCGCAAAACCGTCCGATGCCGGCGGAGCAGGTGGCACGCCAGCTGGAGTTGCCCGCGGGTTTTCGTGCTAGTGTTTTCGCTGCCGAACCGAATGTCCGCCAACCGATCGCCATGACCCTGGATGATCGCGGGCGGCTCTGGGTGGTGGAGAATCTGACTTACGCCGATTTCCGTACCAATTATGATCTCCGCTTACGGGATCGGATTGTGATTTTCGAGGACACGGACGGAGATGGGCGGTTTGATCGGCGGACAGTCTTCTGGGACCAGGGACAGCGGGTGACCAGTGTGGCCGTGGGTTTTGGCGGGGTGTGGGTGCTGGCGGCTCCCCAGCTGTTGTTTATTCCTGACCGCGACGGCGATGATCGGCCCGATGATCCGCGCGTGGTTCTGTTAGATGGCTGGGACTGTGGTCCGGTGCGGCATAACATTGTTAACGGATTGAAATGGGGCCCAGATGGCTGGCTGTATGGTCGGCATGGCATCCAAGCGACTTCCTTTGTAGGCAAACCGGGCACACCCCGCGAGCAACGCATCCCTCTCAATTGCGCCATTTGGCGTTATCATCCGACACGGCACGTTTTCGAGGTGGTTTGCCGCGGCACGACCAATCCCTGGGGCTGGGACTTCAACGAGTATGGTGACATGTTTTTCATCAATACGGTGATTGGCCATCTCTGGCACGCCATCCCTGGCGCCCATTACCGCCGGATGTACGGCGAGGATATCCATCCGCACTCGTATGAGTTGCTCGATCAGCATGCCGATCACTACCACTGGGACACCTCCAAGCGCTGGGACCAAACCCGCGAAGCGACAGGGTTGACGGACCAACTTGGGGGTGGCCACGCTCATAGTGGCTTGATGATTTACCTGGGCGACAATTGGCCGGAAGTTTACCGCGGGCGCTTGTTCACTCTCAACCTGCATGGTCGGCGGATAAACCAGGAGATTCTGGAGCGGCGGGGCTCGGGGTATGTAGGCCGGCACGCCCCAGATTTCTGTCGTTTCCCGGATTTGTGGTTTCGGGGCATCGAATTGCTGTATGGGCCTGATGGGGGCGTGTATGTGGCCGACTGGAGCGATACAGGCGAGTGCCACGAGGATGACGGGGTGGATCGGGATTCCGGCCGCATTTACAAGATTGTCTATGGCCAGCCCCGTCGGCCGGCGGTGGCCAATGTGGCCAGCTTGCCAGATGCACAGTTAGTGGAGTTACTCAGCCACCGCAATGATTGGTACGTGCGGCAAGCCTTGCGAAATCTGCAAGAACGGTCGGCAGTAGGTCGGCTGACGCCAGAAGCGGTGGCGCAATTGCACCGCTGCTTCCGCCAAACGGGCAGTACGCCCCAGCGCTTGCGCTATCTTTGGGCACTGTACGTGACCGAAAATGCCACGCCCGCTTTCTTGCGTAGCCTGCTGGAAGATGGCGATGACTATGTGCGCGCCTGGGCGGTGCGATTGCTGACCGACCGAGAAACCGTTGACCCCGAAAGCGTAGCGGCCCTGATACACCTGGCAAAAAAAGAAGCCTCGCCCTATGTTCGCCTCTACCTGACCGCGGCGCTGCAACGGCTGCCGTTACCTCAAAGGGTGGCACTGGCCGAACCGCTCCTTCAGCGGCTGGAGGCTGATGACCACAATCTCCCGCTCATGACCTGGTACGGTATAGAGCCATTGGTGCCGGCGGATCCCGAAACTGCAGTGCGCTGGGTGCGGGAATTTGGGGTGGCGAAACTGCGACGATTCCTCGTCCGGCGGCTGGCTGCGGATTGGGAGCGGCAGCAGACGGCTCTGAACCAGGTGCTGCGCCTGGCCGCCCAGCGCGATGCCGAGTTTCAGCTAGCCGTGCTCCAGGGTATACAAGAAGCGATCCGGGGCTGGCAAAAGGTGACACCGCCAGATGCTTGGACGCAAGTGCACCCTGTGTTTCTCCAAGCTAGCGATAGGCATGTTCGGGAAAGTGCCCGGCAGTTAGCAGTGGTGTTCGGTGATGGGCGAACCCGCCAGGAGCTGTTGCTTCTGGTGCAGGACACCGCTGCGGATGGCGAAGGGCGGCGTGCTGCGTTGCGGACCTTGCTGGCTAATCCGCAGGAAGATTTGCGGCCGATTCTCAAGCGTTTGTTGGATGACAGGAGCGTGGCCGGCGTAGCGGCCTGGGGACTGGCTCATTGGAACGATCCCGATATCCCGCACTTGATCTTAGCTCGTTACCAGCGGATTCGCCCCGAGGATCGGCCGCTGGCAATTAATACGCTGGTGTCCCGACCGTCTTGGGCACGCCTGTTGTTACAAGCGGTCGGGAAAGGGCAAATTGCCCCGGCCGACATCAGCCCGTATCAAGCGCGGCAGATCGCCGCCTTTGCCGACGAGCAATTGACACAACTGCTGCGGCAGTACTGGGGTGAGGTCCGCCACACTCCCGAATCGGTGCGCCAGCAATTAGCCCAATGGAAGGCGCAACTTACCCCGCCACGCTTGCAGCAAGCCGACCACAGACGTGGCCACGCCCTTTTCGTCAAACTATGCAGCCAGTGCCACCGGCTTTTCGGCGAAGGACAGGTAATCGGGCCCGATCTGACTGGTTCCAACCGCGACAATCTCGATTACCTGCTGGAAAACATCCTTGATCCGAGTGCGGTGGTGCCAGCGGACTTCCGCATGTCAGTGGTGGCGCTAAAGGATGGCCGGGTTCTTACCGGGGTCGTCGTGCAACAAAACGATCGCACCCTGGTTGTGCAAACCCAGCAGGAGCGCGTCGTTCTCGACCGCCAGCTGGTTGAGGAGACCAAGCCGACCAATCTTTCCCTGATGCCTGAGAACCTCCTCAACGGCCTGACATCCGACGAAGTCCGGGACTTAATCGCCTTTTTGATGAGCAAGGCCCGCGCGGCAGACTAAAGCAGTGTTCGGGGCAGCGGTCCCATTTTCGCCAACCGGCGGACGATGGACGCAGGAGCAACAGCAACGTGCCCGCCGTGTTTCCGGCATCCGCCCACCGTGCTACGCCCAGCACTTTGGTAAACTCAGCGCAGCGTCGGTGTTATGCACGGTGACTAGCGATCAGTCCGCGGAAACAGTAGCGGCGTTTCGATTAGCATGTGAACGAAAACCGCGGCCGGCTGACGCCTCTCGCTCCCGATGCCTGACAACGCACGACCAGCGCGTAGATTCGGACAAGTTCGCGAAAAGAGTACCGGCCCAAGGGTCGCCCCCACAGCGCCGTGCGCGACGGAAAAGCAACTCGAAGCACAAGAAACCCGCTGCAGTTAGCGAGGATACTGCGCGGAAAACGATGCGTCCCCTATCGTGTTGTCTTGCCGCGCCCCGGAAAGAGCCACGCCTGCGCGGGCGGTTAGCCGATTTTTCATTTCGCGTGCTCAGTTGAGGAGGCGAAGGTGGCACGCAGGACTTCGAGCATCTGGGAGTGAATGCGTCCGTTACTGGCGACGAAATCGCGGTGGCTCAGCGAGAAAGGTTGGGCGTCGGGAGAGGTGATAAGCCCTCCTGCTTCAAGGAGCAGGCAAATGCCCGCGCAAACGTCCCAGGGGTGAATTTCATAGCTCCAGCAGCCATCCGCGCGACCGGCAGCGAGCCAGGCCAGATTCAGACTGGTGCACCCGATCCGACGCACGGCTTGGCTGCGTAAAGCAAAAGCCCGCCAGGCGGAAAACACATATTCTTTACCATGGCAATCGGTGGGGAATCCAGTAAGGAGCAGGGCATCCGCCAAGCGCGCGCAGGCAGAAACACGGATGGGCTGACGGTTAAGCCAGGCACCGTGGCCAAGGGCGGCGGTGAACATTTCGTTGCGCAGCGGATCGTAAACCACGCCGACGACAGGCTGCCCTTGCTCGGTCAAGCCGATCGACACCGCGTAGCACGGCAAGCCGTGGACGTAGTTCGT
>BEIM01000170.1 GCA_002898995.1 bacterium HR36 | reverse complement strand
GAACGCTGGCCATGCGGGCACATTCAGGGCCTCATGTTTGGATATCGTTGAACCTCAATTGCAGAACTCGTCCTGGCTGGCTCGTGGTCAACAGAGTACATCGCCTTGTCTTTGCGACGTCGTGCTGGCTCGAGCCCAGGTCAAGTACCTCTAGCGCATCTCCGCCTCCAAATCATTGGCTGCGCTGGAAAATTTTTGGCAAGCGCTCTAGACTTTGCAGTCGCTATTGCGTATGCCAAGAATGGGACACGAGGCGCTACGGCCTGTCTCCATCGCGCTGTGTCCTGAGAACGGAAGGGAGTGCGACCGCACCGCAGCAGAGAGGCAAAAGGCAACTCGCTTCTGCTGTCTCGGTCGCCTGGCAAAGAAAGGGCGGAATCTCTATGACCCATGTCGTCTGCGCACCTTGCTGGGACTGCAAATACACCGACTGCGTCGTCGTCTGCCCGGTGGAATGCTTCTGGCAGGACGAGATGATGTTGTATATTGACCCCGTGGATTGCATAGACTGCGAGGCGTGTGTGCCGGAGTGCCCCGTGCAGGCGATTTATGCGGAAGCCAACGTTCCCAGTGAATGGCAGGAATATATCCAGCGTAACGCTGAGCGGTCCGCGGCACTCAAAGCGGCCAACGAAGGCCATATCACGCAAAAGCAAGATCCTAAGGAAGGCCCTGAGTGTAAGAAGAAAACCTAAGTCGCGAACCGTCGGATCCCTAGGGGGATTGCTCGTCCTGTACCGGGCCGCCCGATCGGAAGGAAGCAGTGCCCGAGTCTATGTAGCGCATGACCAAACTTTGTTTTTTGGAGGCAAACTTGACGAAGGGCCCAGCCACTCAGCAAAGGGGCAAGCGTGATTATTCCATGCTTGTGGTACGAAGGCCGAGCATCGGCGGCTGTGCGCCTGTACGATTCGGCATTTCCTGATTTGGAAATCGAGCAAGTCGTAACGCTGCCCGGAACACCCAGCGTAGAGGTGGAACTAGTTTACTTTCGGCTGAGCGGCCAGCCATTGCGAGCCATGTCGGGCAATTCGATGTGCCGGTTCAATCCCAGCGTTTCCCTCATGGTACGTTTCGATCCGCAGCGCGATCCGCAAGCAGCAGCGCAACTCGATCACGCCTGGCAAGTGTTGGGCGAAGGTGGCCAGGTGCTCATGCCGCTCGACACGTATCCGTTCTCGCCGCGCTATGGCTGGGTGCAGGATAAATTCGGCTTGTCTTGGCAGTTGTATCTCTGCCCGCCAGACAGCGAAATGCGCTCGCGAGTAATGCCCATGTTTGTGTTTTGCGATGGCCGTGCCGGACTGGCCGAGATTGCGGGAAGTTTTTGGCGCTCGATCTTTCCGCAATCGCAATTAGGGCAGCTAGTGCGATACGGTCCTGAATCAGCACCACAGCGCGAAGGCACGGTGATGTATTCGGATTTTCGGTTAGGCGATACCTGGTTTGCGGCCATTGACAGCGCCTTGACACACGGCTTCACCTTCAACGAGTCGTTTTCCCTGATGGTGCCCTGTTGCGATCAGGAGGAGATTGATCGTCTATGGTCAGCGTTATCCGCGGCGCCCGAAGCCGAGGTGTGCGGCTGGTGTAGGGATAAATTCGGCGTATCCTGGCAAATCTATCCCGCCGAGGTAGATGAAGTCTTGCGCAACGCTGACGCCGAACGAAGACAGCGTTTGTTGGCTGCCCTAATGCGGATGAAAAAGATTGACTTGGCTTGTTTGCGACAGGCCTGGCAGGCGCGTTGAGCCGATGGTGGCGAAAAGGGCAGTGGTTGTCGTTTGGTGCGGCGCAAGCCCAGGATCGGGTGCGTGTTTTTGTGCAAGGAGCGGCGGTGTATGATAGGGCACGCGGCTTATGCAACCGCCCGCAACAGTCCACGGCGTGGAACAAAGGGGCATAGTAGCGCTGGCCCAGGAGCGCGGCTGTCAGCGGTTTTCGGGCCAACTGATGGGAAAAACGTCATCGAGCGGGATTTCCCATTGGCCGATCCCCGCCCGGACCAGTACGGTGGCCTTTCGGGGATCGACGCGGACGACTTCGCCCTGTTCCCGTAACGAAGCAATGCGGACACGGTCTCCAGGTTGCAGCCGTGCGCGCGCTTCGGCTAAAGCCCGTTGCTCCGCCGCTTGGCGTTCGAGTGCAGCGAGCCGGCGTTCGAGCTCGGCGCGCTGTTTTTCGGCTTCGAGTTGGGCTTGCAGGGCGAGTTCCTTGGCAGCTTCGGCTTCCTGGCGCGCTTGCTGCAGGCGACGCAGTTCGGGGAGCCGGCGCCGCCGCTTCAACCAAAACCAGGCGCGCCGCAGCAAACTTCGTGGCAAGCGGAGCCGCCGTGCAATTTGCAGGGCGCAGCTCATGCCGAACTGGCCGATGAGCAAACGATAGGTGGGCAATAGCGTAGCGGGGTCAAACTCCACCGCGGCGTTTTGCGCACGCGGATGGGCCAGGGCAAACAGTTTCAAATCCCCCAGATGCGTGGATACCATAACCAGGCATCCGATGCGGTCGAGTTCCTCAAGGATCGCCCGGCTCAACGCCGCGCCTTCCGTCGGGTCTGTCCCCGCGCCGAGATCGTCGAGCAGCACCAGACTTTGCGCCTCGGCGGTTCTGAGAATTTCACCAATGCGGGTAATGTGGCCGCTGAACGTGCTGAGCGACTGTTCAAGACTTTGTTCATCGCCGATGTCGGCCAATATGTGGTGAAAAACAGGGAGGGTGGATCCTTCCGCCACCGGGATCAACAATCCGCACTGCGTCATGACACACAGCAACCCGGTAGTTTTCAGGGCCACGGTTTTGCCGCCAGTGTTTGGCCCGGTAACCACCAGAATGCGGAAGTCACCGCCCAGGCGCACGTCAATCGGCACGACTTCGTGTCGGCAGGGGAGGGTGGGGCGGGGCAGGGCAGGGGAGCCAGCACCGCGACGGGGTTCGGCATCGTCAGGGGCAGCCACCGACGGTGTTCCTTCGGCCGCTGAACGATCCCCGGCCGCCAAACGCCCGCCACTCTTGCCCACCGCTTGGCTCGGTGCGGGGAGATGGCGCAGGTAGTACTCGAGCAGCGGATGACGTGCTTGCCGCAACACCAGTCGCGGCTCGCTAGTGAGCACGGGAACCGTCATTTGGTAATCCCGGGCATAGCGGGCCTTGGCCAAGATGAGGTCGAGTTGCGCTGCGCGATCCATCGCCGCTTCCAAAGGTCGGGCAATCTTGCCGACTTGAGCGGTCAGCCTGCGGAGCACCCGTTGGACTTCCTTCTCCTCCTCGCTTTTTAGGACCGCGCGTTCGGCGGCAAGCGACGCTAGACTAGCAGGCTCGATGTACACTGTGTCGCCGCTGGCCGACGTGCGATGCACCACTCCAGGCATGCGGTGGCGATAATTCGCTGCCACAGGCAACACATAATGGTCGCCAGAAATCGTCGCGTTGGGAAAACGGAGGATTTTGCGAATCTCAGGATCGCGGAGCAAACGTCTGAGCACCGCTTGGATGCGTTCATCAAGTTCGCGCAACCGCCGGCGTACTTCTGCCAGTTCAGGGCTGGCCATGTCCAGGACGTAGCCGCGAGCGTCCAGGCAGCCCTCGATCGCCTTAGCCAGCAAGCCGTAGTCCTCCACGTTGCTCAACAACTCCCGAAGCTTCGGAAACCGTTCGTCTAACTTCATCCGCCAGCGGTACACTCCCGATAAGCACCAGGCTGTTTCCCGGATTTGCAGCAATTCATCAGCGGAAAGAGTACTACCGATGCTGGCTCGGCGGAGAAACAAGCGAATGTCGCGCAACCCCGCGAGACTCGGCTCCAAGCCCTCCGAGCATGCTTGCCGCGCCTCTGCCGCCAAAGCCAACTGTTGGCTGATCCAACCCACGTCCTGCATAGGCTCCAGTTTTTCCGCCAACTCGCGCCCCATTGGGCTTTGCGTATAACTCGCCAGAATGGCGCGAATTTTGGGAAATTCCAGAATTTGCAGGGTATGGGAGTCCATAGCCGCTAAGGTCGTCTTGCCGGTTCTGCACACGCTAAGAATGCAGTCTCTGCCTTAGTTGCATGAGGCAGGGCAAGAAGTGTCGGCTTCACACGCAAAAGAAAAGTCAACAGGCTCGCGTTGATGCAGGCTTCCACGCCGACCACGGACAGGTGCGCTAGGAACACCAGAGCAACGAGTTGCGGCCAGGTTTCCAGGCCCCCCAGATACAGCACCGCGGCATGGAGTGCCACCGTAGCCAGTGCGGTGATGCCGCCCAAAAGGCCACCAATCAACCACGCCCATCCCAACCGAGTCCATGTCGGAAACAACCGTAACACCCACTGCGCACTCGCCCAAACCGCCCAAGCGGGAAGGGTGTACACCAAGGTGTTGACTCCTAACGCCAGCAAGCCCCCGTGATTTAGCAGCAGCGCTTGTAATAACAACGCAGGAAAAATGGCCCAGGGTGCACGCCAACCCGCGAGGAGAACAGCCAGGCTGTTGAGCAACAAATGCACGCTGGTCATGGGCAGGGGAATGTGGATGGAAGAGGCGATAAAACAGGCGGCACTCACCAAGGCCAACCGCGGAATCTCCTCCGCTTCTACACGCCAGGCCGTCGCCGCTAACAACAGCCCCGTGCCCAACCAACCGCCGATCCACCACTGCGGTTTGAGTACGCCATCCACTAAATGGACTGCCAGCAAATGCCCGTTCATGGTTCTCCTTGCACCGCGGCAGGCTTAGGCTTGTGTTGCCCTTGTCTTATTCGGAAGCGGCAGGGACGAATCGCGCTAGGAAGGATTGGGCCAACGTGCGCAGGAGCAACTGCAATCGGCCGGCTGCCAGTTCTTCCTCGCGGCGAAAAGTCCAGCGCGCCACATCGACTTCCGCACGACTCGTATCCAGGTGCTGGCTGGCACCGATTCCCTCCAGCAAGGCGAGGTTACATTGGCCTTTGGGCACGGCGAACGCGCATTCCAGCGCTTCGGGTTGTTTGGTCTTCCAACGGGCCCAAGGGCGGCGAATCTGCGGCAGACGTAAAATAATGGCGTCGCGATACGCCCAATCCAGTTCAGCCTCCGGCACCGCTTCCTGCACGATGGCCACTAACGCCGAAAGCAACGAGAGCGGCCACTGACGTGGTTGGCCAGGCGGGAAGCCCTTGTCGGAAAGGTGCCAGCGCTGTCCGTTTACTTTCCACGGCATGAAATCCTCGGGCTTGCGCGAAAGCAGCTCGATGTTCTTGACAAAGGACTGGGCTGCCTCCGCCAGGAAGCGGGAGAAGGCATGGTTATTGACCTCGCGCAGCCAGTGCACGCCGATTTCGACGCGTTGCCATGGCCCACGCTCATTTTTGACCCGCACCCGCTTCACCTCGCCACACACTTCGAGTCCCCGGGTTTGCTGGGTCGAGAAAATACGGAGCTCGTGTTCCAGCGGCTGCTCCACGAAGGTGTTGCGACTGACGTGGAACGTCAGCCACAGCAACCATTCATCCCCGGTGTAAGCGTGCAAGAACCAGCCCTTGCTGCGCTGTTTCCAGGCGATTTCCACAAGGGTGCGATGGTTCCAGTTGGTGGGAGCGAACTCGCCCAGCTGGTGGATTTTTTTGTCCAGGAAAGTGAGGATGCGGCCATCCCAACGGCATGGTTTTCCCTGCCAACTGAGCCGTTGCTCGGTATGCCAGCGCACGCCATCGGTTTGCCACGGCATGGGTACCTCGGGGAGCGCTTCGGTGTCGCCCCTGGCTGGCTGAGGCTCAGCGCTCGGACCTTTGGCTTGAGTTACAACCGCGGAGAACACCGCTGATTTTTGAGTGGCACTAGAGGGCGTGTCGTCGGCTCTTGGGCTGGCAGCAAGCGTTTCGGCAAGGAAACGTTGGGTGTGCGAACGAAATCGGCCGTCAGGCCAAGGGAGAATTTCCCCCGAAGGCAAACGCGGCGGGGGTACGTCTGGCGGCCGACCCTCCGCAATATCTTCTGGCCTACCGCAGGCGACCACATAACCGCCATCGGCGCCTGCTTCGGGCCCTAGGTCAATGACCCAGTCGGCGGTCTTGATGACGTCCAAGTTGTGCTCGATAACAATGACTGTATTGCCCATATCCACCAGGCGATGCAGCACTTCTAGTAGCTTGCGAATGTCGTCAAAGTGCAAACCCGTTGTCGGTTCGTCGAGAATGTACAGCGTGCGGCCAGTGTTCGGCCGTGCCAGTTCGGCGGCCAGTTTTACCCGCTGCGCTTCGCCACCGGAAAGGGTCGGTGCGGGCTGGCCCAAGGTGACGTAGTCCAAACCGACATCGGCCAGCGTTTGCAATCTGCGTTGAATGCGCGGGAAAGCCGAAAAGACCTCCAGCGCCTGGCTCACTCGCATGTTGAGAACGTCCGCGATGCTGTAGCCTTTGTAGCGCACTTGCAGCGTTTCTGCCTTGTAGCGCGTGCCGTGGCACACCTCGCACTCCACCCAGACGTCGGGCAGAAAATGCATCTCAATGCGTTTCTGGCCATTGCCTTCACAGGCCTCGCATCGGCCACCCGGACGATTAAAACTGAATCGGCCAGGGGTAAAGCCGCGCATGCGGGCTTCGGGCAATTGGGCGTACAATTCCCGGAACAAATCGAAAACGCCCGTGTAGGTAGCGGGGTTGGAATTAGGTGTCCAGCCGATCGGGCTTTGGTCGACATTGATTACTTTGTCGAGCTGGTCCAGGCCGAGTACGGCATCGCAGGCGGCCGCTGGAGTGTGCGCGCGATGGAGTTTGCGTGCCAGCATGTTGTACAGCACATCTTGCACTAGCGAGCTTTTGCCCGAGCCACTCACCCCGGTTACGGCAATAAAGCAACCCAGCGGGAAGGCTACGTCAATGTTTTTCAGATTGTTGTGCCGCGCACCGCGCACAATCAGCCAGCGGTTTTCTGCGGGCAAGCGGCGATTCTTAGGGACAACGATGGCTTTATGGCCGCTGAGATATTGGCCCGTCAGGGACTGTTCTTGCGTCGCGATACTCGTAGGCGAGCCCTGCGCCACGATTTCGCCACCCCGCTCGCCCGCGCCCGGACCAAAATCCACCAGGTAATCCGCGGTGGCGATCACTTCGCGGTCGTGTTCCACCAGGATGAGCGTATTGCCCAGATCGCGTAACTGCTTAAGCGCTTCGATAAGCCGGCGATTGTCGCGCGGGTGCAAGCCGATGGTGGGTTCATCCAGCACATAAAGGACGCCAGTCAAGCCACTCCCCAACTGGGCCGCCAACTGAATGCGCTGCGCTTCTCCACCGGACAATGTTGGGGCAGGGCGGTTGAGCGTCAGGTAATCGAGACCAACGTTGACGAGGAATTGCAAGCGATGGATAATCTCCCGCAGGATTTCGCCGGCGATTTGTTGTTCGTGCCGCGGTAAGCGGAGTTGGCGAAAGAAGGCCAGGGCCTCCCGCAACGGCAGCTCGCC
>BEIM01000169.1 GCA_002898995.1 bacterium HR36 | reverse complement strand
ATTGGCGGCAAATCTATTCCCGGAAACAAGAATGCGTTAGGCGGCAAGCCTGGCGTCGGCGCAAAGCCGGCGATTGGCGGCAAGCCCGGACTAGGCGCGAAGCCTGTGGTCGCAAATAAACCGCAGCTCGGGCACAAGCCCGGGAAGCTCCGCTAACATGGCAAGCCACCGAGATTGACGCTCCGGCCGACCAGCCATTCAACGCGCGGAAACAATGCCTATTACGTAAGAAGTACCGAGCGACGGCCTCTGGATATAGGGGGAACATCCCGCAGAGCATGGAGGGAGTTTCGCGGGCGAGGGTGAATACCTCCGCCACGCATGGCTTATGGCAGCTGCTGGGGCTCCGTTGTTCGCCTACTCGTGCTACACTGCCGCGGGAACGGCAACCTTGTTCTTTACCTGTCCTTGGCACATGGGAAAAAGCGGGTGAGCGGCGTGCTTAGTATGGCTTATAGCCCCTAGTGTTCATCGCCCATAGTCGGCTTGCTCACAGCGCATGCACAGATGCATCGCCCGCGGAGAGAACTTTGGAAAAAATAACCCCGGCACAACGGCCGGGGTGTTACGTTCGGAAGCAGGCTTTGACTCTCTTGCACGTTCGGAGCATGTGTCGCTGAGCTACCCCCATGGGCTGCAGACCTCACATCTCTGCGCGGTCTGCCGACAGCTCTTATGGCACATGCTGCGGACGTGCACCCGCCGCTGGGTAGCCCTCGCTTTATGGGGCCACATTTTCCAGCTCCGGCGATTTCTCACGAAATCCAACCAAGCTGGGGCCCGTGGCCTGGTGCTTGAATAGTACAAGCTGTGTTTCGGGCTATCCTGCCTACTTCCGTTGCTACATTATTCCTAGCGTATTAGATCGTCAAGAGGGTGGCAAGAGTCCGGTAAAAAATTCTTGGATTTTCCATGTCCCTCCCGAGCGAGTCCAAGCGTAAACACGAAGGTCGGCCCATTATGGAAGCTGGCTCGAATCGCCCTGTGGTGACTGTTGAGTTTGTCGGAATCCCGCGGGTTAAGACTGGAGTGCCCTATTGCTCGGTGCGCAGCGGTACACTGGGCGAAGTCCTCCAGCAAGTGCGTCAGCAATTTCCCGCCTTGCACGATTTGTTAACGGAATCTGGCAGCCTGACCGCGTGGTATCGGGTCATGGTGGACCAGCGATTTGAGGAGGATTTACAATTGCCCATCGCCGCGGGCCAAACAGTATTGATTCTGTCTGCCGATATCGGCGGCTGAGTTAGGTCAGGCAAAATGCACGCCTGTCGCCCCGGAGGCATACCGACGCCTCAGCTTGCAGCGCTGAATAAGAGCAATCAGAACACTCAAAAAGTCGGCTGAGGCCTTACGTAAATCGCAAATCCGCCCCTGGCCCTGCCAAAAACGCCATCCTCTAGGCTCACGGCAGAGCAATGATACCTAAGACTGCGAGGCTTTCCAGACCAGCTCCCGTGAGCGAAAGCCGCGGCAAGTAAAGGCGATATGGTTCGGGGTCGCCAGGCAAAGCGTAACCGGCGTTGTATTCCAGCGACCAGGGGGGCTGCGCCCCGAGATTGTACGGCAACAGGGCCAGGTCAAGATAAAACTTGCCAGCGGATAACAGCGGCTGGAAAATGCCCGCATCCCAACCGTAGCGCTCGACGTTCTTGTCCTCAAAATACAGGGGTTGATAAGCTGAAACTGAAGTGGGGATAGTGTTGACAAAGCGCGGCCAAGCCCGCCCCTGGTAAGTCACACCTGGCGGAGCCACAGCCACATCGCCGGGAAAAGTAGCGCGGGCACCTTGGTCTCGCTGCTCTTGGCGAATGCGGTCATACAGTTCCCGCTCCGATTCGAGGCGAAAGAGCCGCTCCGGCGTGGGCACTTCCAGAGGTTCGACGTAGGTGGTTGATGGTGAAAGTTTGGGCTTTTCTGAGGGTGTGGCCTGGCCTCCTGCCGGCGCCGCCGGCGCTCGGGAAGCGGGAATCAGGTGAGCCGGCAACGGTGCTAGCTCCAGGCCGCTGGGTGGCAGCACACTCGGCGGCGCTACAGGAACGTCCCGAGGTGGCAGCACCGTGCGCTGTTCGTACTGCCCCCCAGCCTCACGGTCTGCTGGCTCTTCCGGCGATGCCCCCCGAAACAGCCGCCCTGGCTCCACTGAAAACCACTCTGCCTCTCTGGGCAAGACCAAGCGGTAAACCGGCACTGTGCCACGCTCCGTCTCCTGAGCACTAATACTGTTGGCCGGAAAAGCCCACCAAGCCGCTAAAAGGGCAAGCTTGACCCAGCAAAGGGTCGACACGCTGCTAACGAGTTGCTCCGTGCCGCTTTCAGTCCCCTGCCGCTTCGAGGTATTCGTAGCTGGTGCTGTAGTTAGGGGCTTCCTGAGTAATGGTGATGTCATGGGGATGGCTCTCCCGCACCGCAGCCGGCGTCACCAGGATAAAGCGGGTACGCGTGCGCAGCTCCTCAATATCGCGGCAACCGCAATAGCCCATGCCGGCGCGCAACCCACCCACCAGCTGGTAAACGAAAGGCGACAGCGGGCCTTTGTAAGGCACCCGACCCTCGACACCTTCCGGTACCAGCTTGCCTGGCGCCCCGTCCTGATCCCTGCTTCCTTGCCGATAGCGTTCGCTGGAACCACTCATCATGGCGCCGAGCGAACCCATGCCACGATAGGCTTTGAAGGTCCGCCCTTTGTAAATAATTACCTGTCCTGGGCTTTCTGCGACGCCCGCAAACAGGCCGCCGATCATAACGCTGTGCGCCCCAGCCGCAATCGCTTTGGTAATGTCGCCCGAATAGCGGATGCCACCGTCGGCAATCACGGGAATGCCCGTTCCTTCCAGAGCTTTGACCGCGCTGGCGATCGCAGTGATTTGCGGGACACCCACGCCAGAAATCACCCGCGTCGTGCAGATCGAGCCAGGCCCAATCCCTACTTTGACAGCATCCGCACCTGCGTCGGCCAGGGCCTTGGCCCCTTGCGCAGTTGCCACGTTCCCCGCAATCACGTCAATTTGAAACATCTTCTTTATCTTGCGTACCGTTTCGAGCACGTTGGCGGAGTGTCCATGCGCAGAGTCCACCACCAGGACGTCCACTTCTGCTTTGACCAGAGATTCCGCCCGCTCGAAATCATACACGCCAATGGCTGCTCCCACCCGCAACCGCCCGCGTTTGTCTTTGCAGGCGTTCGGGTAGTTCATCATTTTGTCAATGTCTTTGATGGTGATCAGCCCCTTCAGTCTGTTATTTTCGTCAACCAGCAAAAGTTTCTCGACCTTATTTGCCGTCAAAATCCGACTCGCCGCCTCCAGCGTTGTATCTTCCGGAGCCGTTACGAGGTTTTCCTTCGTCATCACTTCGCTGACACGTTGATTATTGTCCGTCAGGAAGCGGAGATCGCGGCGGGTAATGATGCCGCGCAAGTAGCCATTTTCAGTAATCGGAATGCCGCTAACCTTGTACTTTTCCATGAGGCGGCGAGCCTGGCCGACGGTAGCATCTGGCGGCAGGGTCACGGGGTCGGTGATGATACCATTTTCCGAACGTTTCACCTTTTCCACTTCGCGGGTCTGGTCTTCGATGGACATGTTCTTGTGAATGATACCCATCCCGCCTTCCTGCGCCAGCGCAATCGCCAAGTCGCTTTCAGTCACCGTGTCCATCGGCGACGAAACCAGCGGAATATTGATGCGAATACTGCGTGTCAGCCAGGTTCGCACGTCGACATCGCGGGGCAACACGTCGCTGTAACCAGGCTCCAAAAGGACATCGTCAAAGGTTATGCCGTGATAGGCGATTCGTTCCCACATAGCTGGCCTCCGTTAGCATAGGCGGCATGCAGGGAACTGCTCCAGCCAGTAGGTTTGCCCAGGCCAACTATCGAAGAATTCGAGCAGGCCCAGCTACTTCCCCGTCGCCGCCCACGTGTTTCCCTCATTATAGGTCAGCCACGCTGCTCAGCGCTTCCGCCCAAAGTCGGCTAAACATCATCCAGCTAGAAATATCCCAGCAACCTCGATTAGCGTCGCGCTTATTCGGCTACGCGCCGAACATCCCCGTTTGCCAACTCCTGCGGGTTATGGCATTCGGCCACTTCCAGCGTTGTCAAGGTACGAACCACATACAACCGTAGATTTTCGATTCCCCGACGAACGCGCAATTCTTCCGCTTTTGCTTTCGCTTCCTCCGCCCGATTGAGACTAGCAAAAAGCGCGAAAAAAGTCGCACCGCTGCCGCTCAGGTGAACTGGCGCTAAACCTGCCTCGTAAGCAAAATCGTAGACTTCGCGTAACCCTGGATAGGCCAGCCTGGCCGGCTCTTCCAGGCGATTGAATATTGCCTGCCGCAATACATGCTCGTCCCCTTGTCTGAGCGCATCCGCAAAACTTTCGGGCTGTCGGGCTACCGCGGGGACGCTAACACGAGCATAGACTCTGGCAGTGCTAACAGGCCAGGCGGGCACAAGCAACACCAGCCACCAGCTTTTGTCAATCGGCCAGGGCGTCACTAATTCGCCACGGCCCCGGCACCAAGCGGCAGCGCCGTTCAGGAAAAATGGCACATCGCTACCCAATCGCGCCGCCAAGCACTCCAATTCGCTCAGCGGTAAATTCAATTCCCAATATCTATTCAGTAGCAAGAGCGTGGCTGCCGCATCGCTCGAACCGCCGCCTAAGCCCGCCCCGATAGGAATGTGCTTCTCCAGAATCAGCCATGCTCCGCGGTTACAGCCGGTTTCTTGTCTCAACAAATCGGCTGCACGCCAGACCAGATTGTCGGGTCCAGCACTTAGTTTAACATTTTTCCCCTCCGCGTCACTAATCCTTTCCCCTTCCTTGATTTCCAGGCGTATGTCCGCGTTGGAGGCACTTAGAACGGTCAAGCGGTCGTACAAGCCCACAGCCACCATAAACGTAATTATCTCGTGATACCCGTCTTCCCGTTTGCCAAGAATCTCCAAAAACCAATTCACCTTAGCTGGAGTCACAATGCACAAAGCCTGAGCGCTGTCAAAGCCCTCTCTGCCTTTCTTGGTCATAAGATATATCCGAGAGGTAAGCCATAGTTTTGTTGATCTGCATGCTAAATTCTAGCCATTCGGAAGATGTCGCGCGCAGTGCCATTATTTACCCATGCCAACGATTATAAACGATCGCTTGAGCGTCAATAGCGCATCTCCAAACCGATATTGATACCCTGCACCCAGAAGTCGCCATCACGGAATCGGAAAGCCGGGCGCGCTGGGCCAACTAGCACTCCGCCAGGCGGTAGCTGGGAGGGGTTCACCTCGCGATCAACGACGTTCCCAGGTCGGACTACATTCGTCCAACCAATAAAGGTATAACCGACATAGATCTTGATATAAGGCGTGATATAGTAACCCAAATTGCCGCCAAATTCGGGCATGACGCTAAACGTGTCTCGATGGAACCGCCCCATGTTCGTCGGCAGGGCCATTAAACCGCCAGGTCCGCTTACCGTGCCCACGCCGGGAGTGATGATAGTAGTGTTTCCGTCTATGAATACGGTCTGGCTAGTATTGCCGAACGCCACTTTGGCGCGACCATCCAGGAACCAACCGCCCCAACGCAATTCGCCGCGCAGGCCGATTTGACCACCGTTGAAAGAATTCCGCGTGGTAAAGAGGTCATCAATTAGGAACCGTGTTCCCGCCGGTATGCCATCGCTGTCTTCAGGCACTAGCAAATCTTCATGAATACCAAGGCTTTCGCGCAACTGCATATAACGATAGCCGAAAACAAAATCCAGATTGTACTGCTTATGCCAAGCCGGATTGACACCGTAAAGCCAACTGCGCACGAAATTGAGCTCAAAACCGATCAAGCGACTCCGCAAGGCGACATCAGCTTGCCCGGCGAGCGGAAACAATCCCGGCAGCGGGGGATTTGCGATTAATTCCGAATCTTCCTGACCCGTTTGGGCATTGAAAAATGGCCGCGCTAAGATCGGAATACCGCTAGAACTAAAGAGGTCACGGCGAGTTTCCTCGGCCAGGAAGAAAAAAGTACCTTCAATCGCCCAGACCCGGCAAGGATCAAACCACCAGCCTAACGTGAAGCGGCCGCCAGAAAATGCATCATGTTCTAGGCTTTCACCTAAAAGCACCTGGGTACTAGGCCGACCGAGGACTCCTAGGTCATTGGCATTACTCGTGGTGATCAGCGGCGGAATCGGCATGGATTTCATCCACCACGCCAGGTATTCTAAGTCCGTATAAATCGCAAAAGGAGCACCGCGATAATCTGCGGGCGGGCAATTGGCCCAGCCCCAGGTCCAGCCTGGACTGGCGCACGGCTCACCCAGGGGACAGATCGGCGTGCATAACGGCGGGCATGGGCTTGGGCACGGCTCGCACCCTAAGCCTACGGACGCACAGGGGCCTATCCCATCGCAGCAATCCACCGATGAGCCGCTTATGATTATTGGATTAGCAGGCGCTACTAATATCGGTCCGGACGTGGCCGGAGGTTGTAGCCACGGATGGGGGTGATGCGGCCAAAAACAGGTCGGTTCTACGGCATCATTTTGCATTACGCTGCCGCGGACGTTAGCCTCTTGGTCCCCTCGTTCCTTAGGTACCGAGGCTCGTTTAGGTATGCCAAGTCTCACTTGAGCATACGATGTTCCATTGGCGTCAGACCTAGCAGAATTCAATTTTCGGGGTACACCTAGTGTTGGTGCTGATCCGGTTGTAGCGTACACCCTCGCCGAGTTGTCACTATATATGGCAGGCGGATCCGCTTGGAGATGCATGGGTACCAGCGTGAGCGTTGCGCTCAGGAAAAGGCTGTGTTTCAATCTCAATGATTTTCGCGCCATGAGGTTGACCTCACTAGCTGTTGGCGACTGTGAGTCCCAAGAAGGAAGGTACCCACACTCAGAAGCTTAGCGACGGCGGCGAGAAGCTAAGAAGCTGCGTTTGCTCGGGAGACTCGGCGGTGGTGGGCTACTAGGTTTGATAGGTTCGGTTTCGCCAAAGTTATAGTTCGTCCCAATCTGGCCCGAGCTTAGGCGAATATTGGTTATTAGATTCGTACCACTTCGTTGTCCGCCCAGAGAACCGATGGTGACGCTCCCTTCATCATATCCGCTAGGCTGCACCTCGTAGATAGCATAGACCCCTGGGCGTAAATTGGTAAAAGCATAGCTACCATCAGAACCGGTCTCAGTTGTCAAGCGTACGACCTGACCAAGATCATTGGTGCCGGTGAGTATCAGTCCGACCCCCGCCAGTCCACGGTCCTGGCTGTCTCGTAGGCCGTTGCGGTTCACGTCTAGATAGACGTAGCCCGCCAACCTACCCGGCAACAATTCCCCAAACAAATAATCCGTGGCGGCGCTTCCTGAGTGTAGCTGAATGCCCGTGAAAAGATTGGTTTGCGCCACACCCCCCAACGCACCCAAACGATACT
>BEIM01000168.1 GCA_002898995.1 bacterium HR36 | reverse complement strand
CGAGTTCCCGGAGCAAGGTGTTGAGGTCTTCAGGATGCCGTTCTACCTGACCGCACCGCACAAACCGCAAGAATTCGCTCGAGAGATCGGCCAGCCGCTGGCATTCCTGCTGGAGTCGGCGAATGCGTTGCAAGGCACGACGTTCGCGGTGCGTTTCTGGGTTTTGAAACTCTTCGCTGAGCAGTTGCAAGTTGAGGCTGAGTGTACCAAGATGGTTCTTCAGCTCGTGGATAATCCGGCCAGCGAGATCGGCGAGTTCCTGGTAACGGTCGGGAGTGTTAGCGCTGGCGTGGCTGCAGACACCGGGCTGATCGGTGTCGGTGGGGGACTTGGTTAGGGTGGCGGTTGCGGTCATGGCAATGCCCGAGGTTTGGCTTAGCGATAGCGGTCGCGGTGCTCTCGCCGACGCGGCGGCGTGCGACGACCAGTTTCTCGGCGGTCGCGGTAGGTCTCTCGGCGGGGCGGTGCGATTTCCGTTTCGTAAGGTTCCGGCGGCAAGGTGGCTTCTTCGGATGGCGTGCTGACCTGTCCAGCCTGGCGCTCGCGCAGTTCACGCAAAGCCGCTTTCCGGGAAAGCTTCAGGCGGTCTTGTTCGTCAATGGCGATGACCTTCACCGGGATACGGTCGCCAATCTTCACCACATCCTCCACACGCGAAACGAACTTGTCATCCAACTCGCTGATGTGTACCAGGCCATCTTTGCCGGGCAGTACCTCCACGAAGGCGCCAAACTCCTTGATGCCCACCACTTTACCGTCGTAGATGTTGCCGACGCGGATTTCTTCCGTCAGCCCCCGCACTCGGCTGAGAGCCAAGTCGGCTTTCTCGTGGTCGTAGCAGCAAATCACCACCGTACCATCCTCGGCAATGTCAATGCGGGAGTGCGTTTCGTCCTGAATGGCTTTGATCGTCTTGCCTCCTGGGCCGATCAGCAAGCCGATTTTTTCAGGGTCAATGCGGAGCACGAAGAGTTTGGGAGCGTTCTTACTGATTTCGGGACGAGGCTGCGGCAGGGTTTGCAGCATGATTTGCAAGATGCGCGTGCGGGCTTCGCGGGCCTGCTGCAAAGTTTCGCGGATGATTTGCTCATGGATGCCCGCAATCTTGAGGTCGAGCTGGATGCCCGTGATGCCATAGCCCGTGCCCGCTACCTTGAAATCCATGTCCCCGTAATGGTCTTCATCTCCCATGATGTCTGTCAACAACACATAGCGATCGTTCTCCTTGACCAGGCCGATGGAAATGCCAGCCACCGGCTGATAAATTGGGACACCGGCATCCATAAGGCTCAGGGTCGCCCCGCATACTGTGGCCATGCTGCTGGAACCGTTCGATTCGAGAATCTCGGAAACGACGCGAATGGTGTACGGGAATTCTTCAGGGGTAGGCATGACGGCCTTCAAGGAGCGTTCCGCTAAAGCACCATGCCCGACTTCGCGACGGCCTGGGCCACGGATCGGCCTCACTTCGCCAACACTGAATGGCGGGAAATTGTAATCGAGCATGAACTTTTTGGTGTGCTCTTCGGCAAGCCCTTCGACCTTTTGTTCGTCGCTGACGGTGCCCAGGGTCGTGGTGACCAGCGCTTGGGTTTCGCCGCGGGTAAACAACGCAGAGCCGTGCGTCCGAGGCAGCACGCCCACTTCACACGAAATCGGCCGCAGATCCTTCGGGCCGCGACCATCCAACCGCTTCCCCTGCAAAGCCAGGTCGCGCACCACCCGCTCTTCCAACCACAGCAACGCTTCCTGAACCTGGTTTTCCGTATAAGCTGGGGAATTGCTCTCCGAAGAGACGGTGCCTGGCAAAAACTCCTGCAGGATGCGTTGCTTTAGCGCTTCGACTTTCTGTTGGCGTTCCTGTTTTTTCGGGGTCAATTTCGCCTCCACCATTTCCTGGTAGAAGCGTTGGTGGAAAATTTCCTTGAGGGGATTGGGCGGGGGCTGGGGAATTTCTTTCGGGGGCAAACCGAGTCGGTCACGGAGTTCGCCAATCATGTCAATGACGGCGAGGGATTCCTGGTGGGCGCGGAGAATCGCCTGCACCATATCCTCCTCGGCCAACTCTTTGGCAAACCCTTCTATCATGGTAACGGCATCGCGCGTGCCGGAGACGACCAAATCAAGCTCGCCCGTTTCCACTTCGTCGTAAGTGGGCATGACCACCAGCTGGCCGTCCACACGTCCCAGACGCACAGCGCCCGTTGGCCCCAGGAAGGGAATCGGAGAAATATGCAGGGCAGCGCTGGCCCCGATCATCGCCAGCACATCGGGGTCGTAGTCGGGATCGGCAGAGAGCACAATCGCCTGGATTTGCACTTCGTTGTAATAGTGCGGCGGAAACAAAGGCCGAATCGGCCGATCGATCAGCCGACTGGTCAGGATTTCTTTGGTGGTCGGCCGGCCTTCGCGCTTGATAAATCCGCCAGGGAATTTGCCCGCAGCGTAGGTCTTCTCACGGTAATCCACGGTGAGCGGGAAGAAATCCTGCCCGGCTTGAGCCGCTCCTTCTACTGCAGCTACCAGTACCACCCCGTCGGCATACTGGACGGTAACGGCTCCATGTGCTTGCTTGGCGAGTTTACCCGACTCAATGACTAAAGCGTGCCTGCCAATGACTCGTTCGACGCGAACAACTGCCACTTTCCACTCCTCATGGTGCTGACCGAGGTCGGCCCGCAAGCCTCGGCACCAGGCCAAATCAAGGACGCTTGCGGTTTCGCCTTCGCCGAACGACGCCCAAGGATTCCGAGGTCAACCGCTCTCGACTGCTTTCGGTTGGAGGGCGGTTCCGACCGAACCGCTCGAATTGGCCCGCAGCGACGGACGTGTTTGTGCCGTCCCGATCGCAGCGGCCAACGCCCGACCCAGAAGGTTGCCCCAACCTTTACTTCCGCAAACCAAGTCGCTGCACCACTTCCAGGTAGCGTTGTGGGGCCTTGTTGCGGACGTACCTGAGCAGACGATTGCGTTTGCTGACCAGCTTCAGCAGACCACGTCGGCTGGAGAAGTCCTTCCGGTGCTGCTTCAGATGGTCGGTCAGCTCATTGATGCGGGCGGTCAAAAGGGCAATCTGGACCTCCGGCGAACCCGTGTCGTTCTCATTTCGCCGGTACTGCTGAATGATTTCCGTCTTGCGTTCCTTGGTGATTGCCATTGTCCGCCCTCACCTCAGTCTCGTCAGGCGCCGTTGGCGATGCCGACCGTTCCTCCTTTTTCTCCTTTCACTCACTCACTCCGATAACAATGTACAAGCCTGCCCACAGAGTTTCAAGGGCGCGAGAAATTTTGCTGGGAATGGCTGGCGTCATTCGCGTGGGCAGGTTCCGGGGCGACAGCTCGATAGGGTAGCCCCAGGGCTCGCTTCACCAGCACGAGTTCGCCCGGATCGTTACCCTCAATGGCGTGGCCGAAAAATTGCAACGCATAACCCCCGAAAAAGAGCCCTGCTGCCGTCCACCACCAGCCAACGCACAAAAAGGGTATCGCCACCAGCGTCATCGGAATTCCCACCGCGTGCATTGCCAAACTGATCGGATGGCGGTGCCGTTGACGCCAGTTTCGCCACACGCGTCCCAGCCAGCGCAACACTCTCCAGCTTGCAGCCATAAGCCCCAACCCTGGCGGACCTTCGCATACCCCCACCGCGGAAGGCCAGCTGACGAATCAGAAAAGCGTCCATCAATCGGTCTGGAGCAAGCCGTCCAGCGATATCACCGAATCGGTTTGACCGCAGTCCTTGGCATTTAGTTCGTTATTCGCTGAGGCCGACCGTTCGGTTAGCAGCTACGGTGTGCCTAGCGCGTATCACGATGCCATGGGGGAGCGACTGGACAGTAAGCCCGCTTGCCCCGCGTATGCAAATAGCCCACCCGCCGCTAAGATCGGAGCAATGTCACCCAGCGGCTTGAGCGGATGGATCTGCCCGGTGGTGTGGTTGATGAGTCGGGCGTTGGCCACATCTATTTCCACCTCATCGCCCGTGCGTATTTTTTCGACTAAGCGTTCCACCGACTCAAAAGGCACCAGATAGCCACCGTTCACCGCATTGCGATAAAAGATGCGTGCAAAGAATTCGGCGACCACAACGCGAATGCCCGCAGCGTTGAGAGCAATCGGGGCATGTTCCCGCGAAGAACCGCAACCAAAATTGCGGCCCGCCACGATGATTCGATACGGCGAAACAAACTCATCTTCCGGGCCGTGAAACGGTACATGGCCGTGAGGCAGGCCCGCTTGTGCTGCCGGCACGCCCGATAACGCATATTTGCCGAACATGCGGTATTCCTCGGGAATGGCTGGGTTATACATCAGATACTGCGCAGGTATGATTTGGTCGGTATCAATGTTGTCGCCCAGCACATAAACCAGGCCGCGGACGTTTTCCAGCATAACTGTTTACTCCACAGTATGCATTCACCGCCTGCGACGCCGTGGCCGAGCCGAGGCGTAATACCTTCAGTCCGACCCAAGCGGTCCGCCACGAGGGAGCCTCAGCGAGCCTCGAGATAATGACGCGAATAGCTGCGACTTACTTCTTGGCGGTGCCCAGAATGGCGTCTTTAGCTGCTTTCAAGAACCGAAACTTGAGCACTTTCTTCTTGGGAATGGTAATCTCCTGTCCGGCCTTGGGTCCGAAACGCATGACCATCTTGCGTGCCGGGCGTTCACTGAGCACAATTTTCCCCAGGCCTGGCAAGACGAAGCCATTCTTGGCCTGCTTGTAGATCAACTGCACCAGTTCGTCGAGGAATTGCGCTGCCTGCTTCTTGGACGCACCGACTTTCTCCGCCAGATAAGTGGCGATTTGCGATTTAGTCATGCGACCTGCGGTAGCTGCTTTAGCCATGTGGCACCTCACTGTGCGACCTGGGAAGACTGAAAGGAGCCCGTCGCTCGGAGCCGGCGCGCTGCTTCCCAGCCTTCAGCGCTGGCCCCTACCATGCCCCTCGCATGGTGATGGACCCGCGGTTTTGCCTAAACAATAACGAAATCCGTGGGATTTTCAACGGCAGAAAGAAAAAATTTCTTGGTTTTTCGGCCATTTTTATCGTCCGGGCCCATCCACACCCCGCAGCTGCCACTCACAAGCGACCGGAAAACGGTTACGTTTCAGCCAGACGTTGCACAGCTGCTTGCAAGCCGCGCTGGCTGGTGATGAATTTCTCTGCCAGCTGCTCCAACAAACGCAGAAAGGTCAGAAGATTCTCGATGCGTTCGAGGCGCTGCCGTGTTTTTGTGTCTTCGGCGGCCTGACCGAGTGCTTCGACGCTGAGCCGCTCCCGACATTGTTCCAGCGTGCGTAGCACGGGGTCAATCTCCCGGCGTTTGCGCTGCGCCGCCAGTACCGTGAACATTTCCCAGACGTCGGTCACCGACTGAAAATACTCCCGCCGATCTCCCCGTTTTCGTACCCGCCGCACCAAACCCCATTCCACCAGTGTGCGAATGTTCATGCTTACGTTCCCGCGGGATATTCCCAGACGCTTCTGAATTTCTTCCGCACTCAGGGCCTCGCCGGAAATGTACAGCAGACCGTGGATTTCCGCCATGGTGCGACTCACGCCCCACCACGAGCTCATATCGCCCCACAACTCGACAAACTGCTGCTCCACCTCCGCTAGCAGCTGAGGTAGCTGGGCGGCATTGTTTTTCACGGATTTTGCATCTTTCGCATCTTTTGCCATGTTCAACATCACCTAAATTATAGCCGAACGCCGGCATGTCTGCAATTGCCAGCCACAATACGCTGCCGCTAGGCCGAACTGGGCTACTTTGAGCAGAGACCCTCGTACGTCGGCACCAGTTGCGTGCACAAACGCGAGAACAGTGGTCATCAGCTTATCCGCTTCCGGCAGCGACTTGCACCGCCGTGTGGAGATTGTTTTCACGGTGGAAAAGGCCTGCTGCGTTTTTGCGGCGTCCTATCGCTGCACGGAATGGATTTAATGAATCTGCGCAGGTCTTTGCGCCCCAGCGGGCACACGCTACACAGCGGGCTAACGTTTTCTGCTCTCGCTCGACCGGCGCAGCGCACGTCAGGAATGAGATGCGTTCCGCAGGACAAGCGCTAAGAAGCAGGTGGGCGCAAACAAAACGCCCCGAGATCGAACCTCGGGGCGATAGCCTTTGCCGTTGCGAATGGTTGGGCTTCCAGATGCTTGGTTCAGCGCAGGAGCCCGATCCCGTTACGTTGCGTGCGGTAGCGTGCCTAGCTGTAGGGCTCCAAAATGCCTGCTTTAGGGCTTCTTCGCGGGTAGCAGTTTGATCTCCGTTACTTTGCCGCCATCAACGGTAACTTCCACTTTAGTCCCCTGCTTGAAGCCCTTGAATTTGTCAGCGGGGATGGGGGTGCCCTTGGGGCTGAGGATTTTGACATCGCTGATCTTGACCGTGTATTCCTTGTCGCCGACTTTGATCACGGCCGTCTGCGTGTCCTTGTTGTAGCTGGAGACGACGCCTTCGGCGGCGAGGCACACGGCTACTGCGAAGAGCAGCACGACCACGGTTGCCAGCACTTTGCGGAGCATGGTTCAGACCTCCTTAGCGGTGCACTTCCCAATGCGTTACGGTCTCAGACCCTGTGTCTGAAACCGTCCCACCCCAGTTTGTCCCGTTAGCACTTTGGGAGGGATGATCATTGGTATTGAACACTGGACTTGGCGGAAAGTATCGCCGGCAAACATTTCCATACTAGAAGTGGCCGGTGCGTACTTCAAAGTGGGTCGGCTTATCCCAAACCGGTTTGCCCGTCGCAAACCAGTCGGCAATCCACTCGATGAGCAGCCCCAAGGGAACACGCGGATAGCCGAACAAACGATGGGCCTGGGCGGCGTTGCTCAGATAGGCGTCGGGTGCTTCGGTACCAACGAATTGCGGGGATTTCTCGAAATGCCGGGCAAATTGCAGGGCGGCCCAGCGGACGCTGACCGTTTCGGGCCCAGCGAGATTGAGCACGCGCGGGGGACAATCGGCATAGGCAAGGGACTGGATGGCCCAGGCGTTGGCATCGCCTTGCCAGAGGGCATTGAAACAGCCCATGGCCAGCGGGATCGGTCGCTCTTCGAGCACCGCGCGGGCAATGTCCACCAACACACCGTAGCGCAGCTCGTGCGCGTAGTTGAGCCGCAGGATGGTCATTGGGATGTGCCAGCACCGGCTGCAAAATTCCAAGACCCGCTCGCGGCCGAGAGCACTGGCGGCATATTCGCCATCGGGGCGCGGCGGGTCAGATTCGCAGCTGCCACCGCTGACCGCTGGCACCATCCCGTAGACATTCCCTGTGGAGAAGGCCACGATTCGCGACTGGCGGTACCGTTCCGCGACCAAGCCCGGCAAGTACGCGTTGATTGCCCAGGTGCGGGCTTCGTTTCCCGTGGTGCCGAATTTGCTGCCCACCAGGTAGAACACCAGCGCCGCATCCGGTAGCTGGCGGATAC
>BEIM01000167.1 GCA_002898995.1 bacterium HR36 | reverse complement strand
GGACCGACCAGCAGAGAGAACGCGAACAGCAGCAGGAAAAAGCCCAGCACGGGCACGCCTAGACCCCGGGCAACTTGTAACGCATTGGCCAGCATCTGCTCGGCATTGGGAAATATCTCGGTTGCGATGCGATGGCGTCTGCTAACCTCATCGGCCCAGAACGTTAACACGATCCCTGCTTCGCCGCTGACCACTTTAGGTGGGCCCGAAGGCTCGTCCAGTTCTGCATAGCTGCCCAAAGCGTAATGCACCTGACCAAAGCCGCACAACCTTAGCCAGGGGAGCTTCCACTTGTCAGCCTCAGGGCCGAATATCGCTGCCACTGGATCGTGCGCTGGAAAGCTCGTCAGGATTCGGTCGCGCCGTTCCAGGTCCGACTTTGTCGCGGTTCGCTCGGCGGCTACCATGGGAGTTTGGACCGAGTCATCGGCTCGATCTCGAACGCCTGGCGGCAACGGACCTGCCGAGTTACCGGTGCCCGAACTGCTGCGGCGTGGACTGGATCGCTCTTCCAGCCGGCTCGGTTTGAGGTCGAGTAGTGCCAACATGCCGCCGCATTCGACCCAGCGGATGATAGCATCCTTCACATTGGCCGGCGCATCTTCCCAATCCTTAGGCGTCAGCACCATGCCCTGAAATGCAGAGTAGCCAATCCAATGTGTGTCCCAGGCAGGTAACGGAGCTTCCCACACAACCAGCTGCAATTCCTGCGCGGATAGCCAACGGTCGTGACCCAAACCCGAGCCGAGACCAGAGGCACCAAAGCCAAAGCCGGTCGGCGGCGTGCCCAAGATCGGAGCCGTGCCCGAACCAGAACCGGGGTGGCCGAAGTACCGAGACTCCGTGGTAAGCACGTGGCGGTCGAGGAACAACTGGCGTGCGATGCGTGCAGCGTCGGCACTGGCCAGTACCAAAGGAACTCGGCCGGCGCCTACAATACCTGAATAGCGCCCGGTTGAAGGGAAAGACAACGCCCAAGTCCCAGACACCCGGCGACCATCCACGAAAAACTCCAAGTCCAGCCCAGGTGCCGTCGGTGGCGGCAGCCACAATGTCATGCGCGCGGAACTTTGCCCTTCTACACTCACCCGACGCGACACTGTCCAATGAACTTCGGCCCGCCGATCCCCGCTGCAACGCACCTCCACATTTTGCCGCCTTGGACTATCATTTTGGATCTCGCAAACCACTGGCCAGTAGCCTGTCAGGTGCCCATGTAAATAAGGCGCATAGACCAGGGCTCGTACCTGCGGCGCTAGCTCCATTCCTTGACCGAAACACGGTGCCGCCCTGTCGTTCACAAACAGCAAGACCAGTATCGTGGTCAAGAGCGCTCGTAGCCATGAGTTACTCGCAAGGTATAGAAACCCTTGGGGCATGGTCAACCTCCTGCGCGAATAGGTGTCTGACTTTGCACCTGGATTTCTTCAGGCAAGTCGAGAGGCACAGCCGGCACGTGAGTCAATAGCTGCTCGATAACCTGGACAGGCGTGATTCGGTCCAGGCGTGCCTTATAGGCGAGCAACACGCGGTGTTGTAACGCGGGGATTGCAACCGCGCGCACGTCTTCAAAGCCGACAGTGGGCCTGCCATTCAACAACGCGTAGGCGCGGGCGGCTTCGGCTAATGCAATGGCCCCGCGAGGACTGGCTCCGTACGAGACGTATTCTTTTACCAGCGGCGACGCCTGGGCCGACTGGGGATGCGTCGCCGATACCAGCCGGGCTATGTAGCGCGACACTGGACGCGGCAGGTAGATCCGCTCCATCAGCTGATAAAGTTTCCCCAGGTCTTCCCGGCTCAGCGTCCAGGAAGGTGCGGGAGGTTCGCCGCGGCGTCGCGTGCCGATGATGCCATCCAGCACTTCCTCCGATACCTGTTCGACCGTAAGTTTGAACAGGAAGCGATCAAGCTGGGCTTCCGGCAATGGGTAGGTGCCTTCCAGTTCGATGGGGTTCTGTGATGCCAGGACGAAGAACGGCTCGGGCAAGGCACGCGTTGTCCCCAGCAGGGTAACCTGCCTCTCTTGCATCGCTTCTAGCAAAGCCGACTGGGTTTTCGGCTACGCACGGTTGATTTCATCCGCCAGCAACAGATTTGTGAAAACCGGCCCTGGACGAAAGACCAGCTCTCGCCGGCCATCCTGGCTTTCCTGCAGAATATAGCTTCCCAGAATGTCGCTGGGCATCAAGTCGGGTGTAAATTGCACGCGCTTGAAATCGAGGTGCAATAGCTGGCCCAAGGCCTTTATCAACGTCGTCTTGCCAACTCCAGGGACGCCCTCGAGCAGCACATGGCCACGACTGAGCAAAGCTACTACCACCAACCGATGCAGTTCGGAACGCCCCAGCAACAGGCGGTCGAGCTCTTCCAGCAAGCGGCTGGTGAGTGTTACGGCCGGTTCGAGTTCCTGCGGAGTCGGCAACACGACCATCATAGCTGCTCCGTGTGGTAGTGCCGAAGTGTGTAGGCAGCTGCGCTTCAGCGGCCGGACTCGAAGTATTGCCGCACAGCACTGCGATGGCGGGGCAGAATCTGCCGCTGATGTCCTTCACCGACGCCCTGCGTCTCCTTGAGAGCACCGCCCTCGGAGGTTTCACGTGGCTGGGCGTTGGGCTTCACTCGCCGCACCTGCTTCAGCTGCGTGTCCCAATTGTGCAAGGCGCCCGGCTTTAGCAACTCAGGCTTGAAATGCACGCCTTCTGCGGAGCTGGGCTGACCAAAAGTGAGCTCTGCATCCGCGCGGCCTCGGTTTATACCGCCTCGTCCAGGCAGACCGTCTCCGTCTCGACTGCGACACATGCCTCCGCAACGCGCCAACAGTAACAGCAATTCTTCGGGGTTCAAATCACATTCGTCGCCCTCGCACAGTTTCAAGAGCTCCGCTTGTATCCACTTGATTTTTTCGGGGTCAATCTGGATACGCTCAAGGTTCTTCAGCCATTCAGGGTCAATCAAACCAAGATCGGCCAACTCCTGCAAATCCAGTCCCTGGTTGTCCAGCAACTTGCGCAGCAAGTCGGACAATTTGTCCAATTCTTGATCGCTGAACGGGGCACCATCCACGTGCTTTCCGAGCAGCTCCTGCAATTGTTTGGCGAGTTGCTCATCCCGTGAACTGGGGCTTTTATTCTCCTTATCATCATCGGCCTGTTCTGCCTGGCGCTGCTCGTTTGTGAGGTCTTTATCCTGTAGGCCAGCACTCACTTCTTGCAGCAGCTTTTCCAGTGCCTGGCTGGCCAACTCCGCCTGACGGGGCTGCATTTCCCCGGACTTGCTGAGTTCTCGCAGGGCATCGGTCAGCTCCTTGGCTTGCTGGATCAGCTGGCGTTGTTCCTGGCGCTTTTCCAGACCTTCCACGGCCAACCGTTTCAGCACTTGCTCGAGGTGGTCGAGCGCTTCCTGAGTTTTGCCTGGCTCCACAGCGCTGGCGTTTTTGCGGACTTCCTGGAGTTCGACTTGGAGTTCGTGGAAGCGTTGCGCGTCCACAAGTCCTAGTTCGCGGAGCTTTTCGAGCTGTTGTTGCAATTTCTCGACTTCCCGTTCTGCTGCCAGCGACCCCGCTTCGACCGGTCGCAGATAGCGCTGCGGCAGGAATAGGGCCAAGCCGACATACACTCCGCTCAACGCAATCATGACCAGCGCCCTGCGCTTGTTCCACGAGACCACGGGAACGCGCTGCACACTCACTGACTCTAGCCAGCCATCCAACGGAGCCTCCCGAGCACTCATAAGCATTCCACCGCAAGTATTCTCCGCATCCAGCAGCGCCAACAACTGCTCCTCATGCGGGGCTTTGCGAGCACACCAAACGGCTCCCGCTATGCTCACTACCAGCACCAAGCCTATTCCGGCGAGCAAGAGGCCCATTCCTACGGGCCAGGTTAACCGCGCGATCACCACCGCGCTCCCCCAGACAAACGTTGCCACTATCCCCCACCACACCGCCCCACGCAACCCGCACACCAACCTCAAACGCCTCGCCAGTTGCCGCGCTGCCCGTTGACCGGCCATGACAGGGTCTCCTTGCCTTTTGCCTCGCGACTGCGCGATTTTCTCCACATCGCCACAGACAGTGCCCGCAATCTGTCCCGCTATTGTATTTCACCCATTGCCCAGCCCAAAGTCAAGCCGTGGCTTGGCCTTTAGGGCTGCTGGTCGTTCTGCAACCAAACACGCTCCATAGTTATGACGTAAAGAAACCGCCCATAGCACGCTGTTTTGCACGCCCGATTTCCTCTGGCCTCCTTGAAAGGGCGGGTGCGATCTCGTAAGATCATGCCCACTATCGGCGTTACCCGTCCCCTAGTCCAACAGAGGAGGTCGGCAGCATGAGGACGTCCAGCTTATTGGCCCTGCTTTCGGCTGTGTGCTTAGCGCCTGTCCTGGCCGCCCAGGATAAAAAGCCGGCCGCAAGTGAGCGGCCCTGCGTGTTTACTGTTTTGGTGCCGCCAACAGCCCACCTGGAAGTCGAGGGCTATCCCACCAAATCTCGAGGTGAGATCCGACTCTTTGAATCGCCACCTATGCCTTCAGGCAAGACCTACGTTTACACCATACGGGCCATCCATGGCGGCATCGTGGTAACGCGCACCCTGGAGGTCTCTCCTGACAAACCGGCCGAGCTTGATTTGCGTCCAGACTTCGGCATTCAGGTTCCTGCTACCCCTAAGGCGACGCCCAAGCCCAAGACTCCCGAAACTGTCGAGCCGAAGCCTCCAGTCCAGCCCTCAACTAAACCTCCTGAGCAAAAACCCTCAAAGCCTGCAGCGCCTCCGTCTTTCACGTTAGGCGGCATACGTGACGTAATGTTGGCCGCTGGCGGCACCGCTACCGTGCGGTTGACCGTCGAGCGTAAGAACTTGGATGGATTAATCCAGCTGACTTTCGCTAACTTGCCCAGGGGCGTGACAGTCAATCAAAGTACCATTCCCGCCGGAGCCAACAGTATAGATTTGATTTTCCGTGCCGCTCCTGGTATTCCTGGGGGCAAGCACCCTGTCACGCTAAAGGCACAAGCCGTAGGGGCCCAGCAAACCGCTAAGTTTAGCATCATTGTTGTCGAGGAGTTGTCAGCAAAACCAATTATCCCTGCGAAGGCCAAGCCTGTTAGTCCGGCACCATCTAAGTCGGATCCTCCTGCTAAGCCTACGGGCGTGACGCCGAGTTCGGAAATAACGCATTCGCTTGGTTTTCTTCAAGTAAGTGGCCCGCAATTGGTGACCCTCGCACCAGGCCATTCCGCGAAGTTGCTTTTTCGCGTGGTGCGGCAAAACGTGCGTGGCCCCGTGCATTTCCAATGGACTTTGCTACCTAAGGGAGTAAATGCCCCGTCGGCCAGTTTGAAAGAGACTGATGACCAAGTGGTGTTGAGTCTAAGCGCTGCGGCGGACGCTGCGCCTGTTGCCTACGAGGCAGTATTGGAGGTCGCGACCGCTGGCGGGGCTATCCGCTTAGAGATTCCCATTCGCCTGGAAATCCGCTAACCCTTACATTTCGCCGAAGCCGCCATCGGCAACTGAGCAACTTCTAAGCCAGACTGATACCCTAAGGAGGTCCCATGTCTCGCAACCCGCTCTTGGCAACTAACATCCCCGGGATCCCTTGCCGCAAAGGTAAGGTGCGCGACATTTACGATCTGGGGGATCGCTTGGTGATCGTCGCCAGCGATCGGATTAGCGCATTCGATTGGGTCTTACCGACACCCATCCCAGATAAAGGCCGGGTGCTCACCGGACTAACTGTTTTCTGGCTGCGCCTTTTGCAAGTTCCCAATCACTTGATCAGTACACGCTTAGAGGATATTGGACCCGAATTCGTCGCCCGGCGGGACTTGCTAGAGGGGCGCGCTATGTTAGTCAGGAAAGCCGAGGTTATCCCGATTGAATGTGTAGCCCGCGGCTATTTAGCCGGCTCCGGGTGGAAAGAGTACAGGCAAAGCGGTACCGTCTGTGGGATTTCGTTACCGCCGGGACTAATAGAAAGTCAGGAGTTACCCGAACCGATATTTACGCCAGCGACTAAGGAACAAACTGGCCACGATATTAACATTAGTTTCGAAGAGATGGTCCAGCGAGTCGGCCGCGAAACAGCCGAGTGGCTGCGGGATAAAACCTTAGACCTCTATCGCCGCGCTCGCGACCACGCGCGCAAGTGTGGTATTATTCTGGCGGACACTAAGCTAGAATGGGGCCGGCTCCCTGGTGGGGAAATCATCTTGATTGACGAAGTATTCACCCCGGACAGTTCGCGTTTCTGGCCGGCCGATCAATATAGGCCAGGCATAAGCCCGCCTTCTTTTGATAAGCAATATGTGCGGGATTGGCTCGAAAGCACGGGCTGGGATAAAAATAGCCCCCCGCCGCCTCTGCCTCCGGAAGTTGTGGAAAAAACCCGGGCCAAGTATATCGAAGCCTATGAACGCCTGACCGGCGAATCATTCCCTTATAAGTGAAATGGCCGAGAATGCCACTGTGCTGGCGGAGGTCGTGTTGTTTAGTCCGCCTAGCGTAAGGAAATGTTCGGTGCCATTGTGCGAGTCAATGGCGCTCATCACTTGCGCAGACTGACTTAGCCTTTCCTGAATGCGTTGGATTTGTTCGCCGGACGCCGTGACCAAACGCCGCAATTCGCTGGATACGTTCCAAAACCGCTCGTCGTGCATCCCCATTGGCAATTCTCGGATCTCGCTCTTGGAGGCAGTGCGTTGTTGTCGAACGATTTGGAACTAGCCGACTGATAAACATGCTGCCTCTATTCAATGGGTCATAGCATTTTGCATAACCCGACCACGAGTGGCTGGGGCATTTATTGGACGCAGTCCTTCCTTCAGTGTTGGCGTGTAGGGTTACCTCCTGGTGGCTGGTCGCCGAGTTTCACGAAAACCGAAGCTGGCCCCTCCTCCACGCTCTGTGCCAACAGCGGCGCTCGACTTACCGAACTCGTGTGCGCCCCAGCCTCGGTTTGTCCGATAAAGTCCACTTTCAGCAAGGCGGAGCCTAAGCGGATCACGTCGCCAGATTTCAGCGCCACGCTGCCGGTCACCGGCTGACCATTGACTATGGTGCCGTTGGTACTGCCCAGATCTTCCACGGCCACATGGGTCGGATGAAAAATGATGCGACAATGCCGGCGGCTGACATCACGGGCACGAATGCGAAAATCGCACTCCCGGCCCCGACCTATCACAACTTCCGGCGGCCGCAGCACAAAGGCCTGCGGCTCACGCGCATTGAGCACCGAGATGCGTACTTCCCACATGGCCCGGTCCCTGTTATGCCTCTAACGCCTATCTATTCTATCTTACCAACCACCCGAGTAGCAGTTCCCCCACTATTCGCAAGGCATTCCACGAGCTCTGCCCTTTGGCCAGTGTCCCCTCATGGTAGCGGATCGTCACAGGGACTTCACAGTAGCTCCAACCGTGTTGCCGAATCTGATGCAGGAT
>BEIM01000166.1 GCA_002898995.1 bacterium HR36 | reverse complement strand
CTGTCGAGCGAGTGGCTCTGGTAACGGGGTCAGCAACAGGCATTGGACGGGCGGTGGCTATCCGCCTGGCTCAGCGGGGCTTTGCTGTAGCTGTCAATTATTCTCGCTCCGCCCAGGAGGCCGAGGAGACACTGCATGAGGTTGAGAAGTGTGGCGTGCCCGGTTTGTTGATTCGTGCCCACGTTGGGCGCGAGGAGGAGGTGCGCAAAATGGTCGAGCAAATCATCCAGGCCTGGGACCGCGTGGATGTGTTGGTCAATAATGCCGGCACGACGCGCTTCATTGATCACCGCCAGCTTGATGCGCTAACGGACGAAGTTTGGGACGAAATCCTGAGCGTCAACCTCAAAGGGGCTTTTTACTGCTGTCGCGCCGTCATTCCGCACATGTTGCGGCGCGGGGGAGGTTCGATCGTCAACATTAGTTCGGTCGCAGGGATCGTAGGCATTGGCAGTTCGATACCGTATGCCGCCAGCAAAGGAGCTTTGAACACCATGACCAAGTCGCTGGCTCGTGCCTTCGCTCCGCAGATCCGCGTCAACGCCGTGGCACCCGGCCCCGTGTTGACACGCTGGCTCGCCGACCACATGGATCATATCGAACGGCAAATGGCCCTGACTCCGATGCAGCGTGCTGCTACCCCAGACGACATTGCCGAGGTGGTCTCTTTCCTGGCCATCGGGTCCAGCTACATAACCGGCCAGGTCATTGTCGTGGATGGCGGTCGCACCATGTAATCCGCAACCGCCACCGACTGAGAAAGAAGCGCGTCGAGAAGTAAGTCTATCCGGCCGCACGATCTGTCCCGCAGCGATCCATTTGCATAGCATTTCCTACGACATAAGTTCCAAGCCATTCAGGAGCCCGCCATGCCTTCCGCCCTGGCCGCTGATTGGATTATCCACAATGCCGAAGTCGTAACCCTGGATGCGCATAATAGTCGCGCCGAAGCGTTGGCCATACGCGATGGAAAAATTGTCGCCGTGGGCAAAGACGAAGAGGTTTTGAAGTTAGCTGGACCCAAAACCCAGATGCTCGACGCTGACGGTCGCACAGTTCTCCCCGGACTTATAGATAGCCATGTCCATCCCATAGACGCTGCCTCGAGCGAGCTTAGCGGGGACCTGCCAGTGCTTCGCTCTCTGGACGATGTTTTTCGCTATATTCGGACGGAGGCCCAACGCAAGCCGCCAGGAGAATGGATTATTCTGCGTTTTGCTTTTCCAACGCGATTGAAAGAAGGGCGATTCCCGACACGTGCCGAACTCGACGCTGCCGCTCCTCATCATCCTGTGCTTTATCACGCTGGGCCCGCCAGTATGGTCAATAGCCTGGCTCTAAAGGTCTCTGGTATCACCCGCAATACGCCTAACCCACCCAATGGCGTTATCGTCAAAGACCCCGAAACCGGCGAACCTACGGGAATGTTACGCAACGCTGCCGGGGCACTTAAGGGCGTCCGCTCCAGCGATAAACCTATCTCGGCCGAGCAGCGCCGGCAAGCGCTGAAAAAACTTTTGCATCTTTATAACCGGCATGGCCTAACCAGCATCTGTGACCGCGCCGCCAGCCGCAGCGAGCTCGACATATATTATGAACTCAAAGCGCGCGGCGAGTTGACTATCCGCGTCAATGTCGCGCGGGAGTTCTCGCCACCATCCCTGCGCGAAGAATTAATCCGCCGACTCGACGAATTGCCCGGCGAGGATAAGCGTGGCGGCCCGACAGGCGTGGGCGATGATTGGGTGCGAGTGGGCCCGATCAAGGTGTTCCTCGATGGCGGTATGTTAAATGGGACGGCCTATATGCGCCAACCCTGGCCGCGCGGTCCCGCTTATCAGATCACCGAAGACAACTATCGGGGCTTGCTCTTCATTCGGCCCGAAGTTCTGGCGATGCTTGCGGAAGAAGCTGCCCGCCGTGGCTGGCAACTCACAGCGCACACCGCCGGCGAAGGCGCCATGGACGTGTTATTAGATGCTTATGATCTCGCCAACCGCGCTGTACCTATCAAGCCCTTGCGCTTTTGTATCACTCATGCGAATTTTCCCGCGCTGCATAACCTCGAGCGTTGCCAGCGCTTAGGCGTCGTTGCGGACGTGCAACCCGCCTGGCTATGGAAAGACGGTTCCACCTTGTTGCGCCTCCTTGGTAAAGAACGCATGCGCTGGTTCCAACCTTATAAGTCCTGGCTGCAATATACAGTGATCGGTGGCGGCTCCGATCACATGCTAAAATTCGACCCTTTCCTCTCCACAAATCCCTGGAGTCCTTGGCTCGGTATTTACACCGCGATTGCCCGGGTCACCGAATGGGGGGACGTGCTTTTCCCAGAAGAACGCCTGAGCCGCGAAGAAGCGCTCAAACTTTACACCATCCATAATGCCTATCTCACCCACGAAGAAAAAGTCAAAGGCTCCCTGGAAATTGGCAAGGTCGCCGACCTTATAATCATTGACCGCGATGTTCTCACCTGCGACGCTAAGCAAATTCCATTTACTAAGGTCCTTTATACCTTCGTCGGCGGCCGCTTGGTCCACCAGACAGCCCACACATAGCATGGACTTATCGCGAGCCATGATTCCTCGCCGAAACTACCTGAGGTCGTGCCGGCAAACGTTCATGATTGGGTTGCCTACACCCAGCGCCTACCTACTGCTATCCGTGCTGGCATACTGTATAGCGTTGCTGTGGAAAAGCGGCCCATTTATTGTGGCGCAAGAGCCTCCTCTCGATGTGATTTATCTGAAAAACGGACACAGTTTCCAAGGCGTTATCTTGCAGGAAACGGGCGATTCTATGCATTTTCGCCAAGTCATTCGGCTACCCGGCAAGCCGACTTATATATTGGATGCGGTGTTCTTCCCCGACGAAATCGCCCGTGTCCAGCGCACGGACGAGGCGAGTCGTCAGCAGTGGGTGAAAAAACTGGAAAAGTTAGACCCTCGCGGTATTCAGGAAAAGAAGCGCATGGCTGCGCTCTTTCTCGCTAAGCTTCCGGGCGGTCCTTGGAGTTATCGTGGACCTTGGTTTAGTCTAGTGTCTCATCTATCTAGCGAGGAATTAACTCGGCGAGTAATTGTGCGGCTGGAGGACGTGTTCGAAGCCTTTCGAGAATATTTCGGTGAGCGGCACATCCCGAATAAATCCCTGTCTGTGCAGCTTTATATAAACCCAGCTCATTATCGGCAGGCCCTTAAGGAACGGGGCCTAACTCTTTTCAATCCCGCCATCTATATTCCAGAACGAGCAGAGATTCTGGTTTTCACAGATTGGGAGGAATTAGCGGCGACATATCAACAGATCCTAACGAAGCACGAGGCGCAACTTCGCGAACTCGACCGCTACGAAGCGCAATTGCGGCAACATTATTTCGGGCAACCGCCTCCTGCTGCCCTGGAAAAAGTTCGGGTTGCACGGCTTCAGCTTGCGCGGATCAATCGAGAAAATGAGGCCATTTTTGAACGCCAAGTACAACCTCTGTTCCGGCTCTGCTACCACGAAAGCTTCCACGCCTATTTAGACCTTTATTTGTTCCCCAATGCGCATCAGTCCGTTCCTCGATGGTTCAACGAAGGACTCGCCCAGATTTTTGAAACAGCCATCGTGGAGACTGGCGACATTCGCATTGGCCATATAGACGGAGAGCGGCTGCGGAAGGTACAGACTATGCTTAAGCAAGGAGAAATGCCTGCTCTGCGGGCGATTCTGGAAAGCGAGGCGCGGCATTTTCAAGTGAATCACCACAGCGATAATTATGTTTCTGACCGTTATTTCCTAGCGTCCTGGGCGGCCGCCTATTACCTCCTCTTCGGGCCGCACCACCCACCTGCGAGCAAGATAGGCACGCCAGGCGAAAGGCTTAGACAACTTTTAGAGGAGTTAGCGAATACCTCGGATCCGAAGAAAGTGCTGGAAACTTATACGAGTAGGACGTGGGAGAATTTGGAACAGGATTGGCAACTATACTTTCTCCGGCTTCGTCCTGATGGCACTCTGCGGCCACGAGAAGAGATTCGTCCACAGGTTCCCGGCAAAGGCGAATGAAAGGTCGGGAAATGTTGTTTAAGATGTTTCCCTTACCTATTTGCGGGGAAGTGGCAGGCTGATCGGTTGCCCGGTGGCTGCCGATTGGTAAGCCGCGATTAGTACCTCAGCGATATGGGCTGCCTCCCGCACGGACATTTCGCTTTCTCGGCCCGCATCTAAGCAATCTAAAAAATAAGCCGCATCTTGCTCGGCCATGGGGTTTAAAGGCCACCATGTGCCCTTTGGTCTGGCATGAGTGATTTGCATGGTGCTTTGCCAGAAGGCCATGGGATCTTCAGGGTGTGCTGGGGGCGGAGTCCAAGGGGGCTCAGTAGTATAAACCTCTAAACGCGGTCGCCAGGCATCGGCGATATAAACACCTTGACGGCCCACGACAATATAGCGGTGGGTTCCGAATCCAGGATGAGTAGTCCAGCCATAGCGTCCAGCAGCCACGGTAACCTGGATTCCCCCTTCTAGTTCCGCACGTACTAGACCAAAATCCTCGATGCGATGATGCTGATGTTCCCGGAAAAAGTAGTTAGCGGTAATTGCGGATACGTGTACGTATTTTTTTCCAGTGAGCCAATGGATGTGGGCCAGGGGATAAACACCAACATTATCCAGCTCGCGCTTGGCCTCAAAAAGTTGATGCCGTTCTGGAGGGAATTCTTCAGTGCGTCGGGTAGGTCGCGCTGAACCGGGGTGACCTTTCGCAAAAAAGCAGTCGGCATGGATCGCCCGAATCTCACCCAACATACCGCTGCTTACCACTTGGCGCAGACACTGGAGCCAGGGCTGCGTCAGAAAAGTATACATGTGGGATTTCACACCGGCTTTTCGGACAGCGGCAACTAACGCATCCGCCTCCTCTAAACGCGGACATAGCGATTTATCTAAATACAAATGTTTACCCGCCTCGGCACACTGAATGGCGATCCGACCCCGCCGTTCCGGTTCCGCGCAAATGCTGACAACTTGGACTTCTTGCATTTTTAACGCGTCCCGGAGGTCGGGAATATAGGGGATATTTAGCTGCTTTGCTAGCTGTTGGTTCAAAGTCCTGCGGCGTGATGAAAGGTGTGGCTCATCGGTCAATGCAAGCAATTGGGCTCGCTTATCCCTAGCAAACGCCAGAGCATACGTCTCCTGGTGAGTCTGGCCACCGGTGATCAGCAGGATACCGTAGCGTTTTCCCGCCATGTCATTGCTCCGCTGCTGATATTAAGAGACTGCCGCTCTGCCCAGTTTCGCATTAACGCCATAATATAGGTTCTGCTGATAGATACAAGCAAGACCTGGGTGCCCAGCCAACTGCACGCCCTTCGATGGCCAGTAGGATCCACCCGTTGGATCGCTGGCCCAGGGCTTGGACCTCGGAACCCGGAATGAGAATTAACGGCTTGCCTTCCATCAAGGCGACTGGATAGCTTTCCCCGTTGCCAGCGCGCACTTCACAACGATGGTGCACCACTGCCCAGGGAAATTTTCGCTCCTGCGCCGTGGCGTACGTAGCTATGCCCCAAGCGGCTAGCGATGCCATTAAGAAAACTAAACCCACGACACCTAGCTTTCCCCCGTAGCGAAAATGTATAGCGACGAAGCAACACCAGCCGATAACCCAACTAATCCTCGCTATCAGGTTGGCCCAGAACGCGAGAATCGTGGTGTCACGGGGCGGCGTTGGTGCATGCGGAACAAGACGACGCGCTGCCTGGAGGGCGTCAGTGTGCTCGCGTTGAAAGGGTTGGGCACACGCCGCCCGTCTTAGATAATAAATGGCGGTGCCTAAGTCGCCACAGGCCAGAGCAGAAACCCCGAGGTTGTGTTCCAGGTCTGGACTGCTGAATCCCTGGGCGCGGAGCCATTTAGATATTTCGCAGGCGCTGCAATAGCGCCGTTCGCTATATAAGCGTTCCGCCTGCTCGAGCCAATGCTCAGCGTCTGCTATTATACTGATGTTGAGACCCATGTATACACATAGCACTAGGACGTTCATGGCGCCAATCGTTTTGTTCTGACATCCGTTGCGGCAAGCTGGCGATCCAGCGAAATGATAAGCCTTCTGAGTTCTTCTAAGTGGGTGGCCCTTAGGTTTCCGTCTGGAGCAAATGCCGCTTGTTCCAAAATACTAAGCAATTCCACAAACCGCGAAAGAGTGCTGGCTTCCAGCCCAACTGCTTGCAGCGCACTAGCCACTTGTTGTGCAGACAGGGCAGAGGAAAGGTTTAGACGATGCCGCAAATAATCCTGGCAAAGACGCCAAACAACATAAGCATTGAGTTGTTGAGATCGCCTTTGCTGTTTCAAGGCATTCAACATCTGACGAGTGGGAGCGTCGTACCGGTGCCAAACTAACAGCCGCCCCAGGTGCCAGCGCACTAGAGCAAATGCACACCATACAGCAGGGGGGAGCAACCAGGATATAAGATTTATCGGCCAAGAGATTGCGAACGTGTCCAGCGACGAATTTAGCGAAGCCACTTTCCGCAAGGACAACTGAGGCATGCCGAAATTCGATTCTATTGCAGGCATAGTTAGGGCGGGCAAAACCCGAACGAGGAGTTGGGCGGTCGTTAATTCCTGGTAGTTGGGGCGCTCCAGGTGGGGGTTTAGGGCAAGAAACTGCGTGGGGGGAACTGCCCAGCTGGCAGCGGCCTTGAAATCGAGTTGCCAACGGAAACACCGTGTCTGCGGGTCGAGCCAGGTTTCACCACCATATAGTAACGGATTGGCTAGTTCTCTGGCGATCGTTCTATACAATTGGTCGGCATCTATGTCTTCCAAGGCTCCAGAACCGCTAATACACACTTGGAAGCGGACCGGCTGACCTACAAAAGTCACGGTGGGGTGGCAGGAGGACCATACTGTATATTTGCCGGGTGGCAGAACAAATGCTGTTCGCAAACTTAAGACTGGAGGCGTGTCCAAGACGGTAACTGAGATGGGCGCGCTGCGGCAGTGGAGCGATGTCCCCGGCACCTTTAGGGAAACTGGAGCGAAGGTAACTTGATTACCAAAAAGGGGTTTATCTAGAATAAGTTGCCAGGTCAACTTCCAGGTCTTGACAGTAGAATCCGGGGCAGGCGGGGCATAGATGATATATGGCCCCGGTAACAGGCCAACTATATCGGCGAGGGAACGCGGAAGGAAAATCCGGCAAGCTAAGCTATTGTTGGCCGGTAAGCTAAGCGCGCAGAGCCATTGCTCGGCAGGCAAACGCCAGCGGAAGCCGAATTCTCGGCCAAGCCACGGAATGTCCAAGTCCACCAGAGCCGGGGCGGGCACGTCTTCAGGGAAGTGGATATCTAAATAAAGGTGAATAAGCTGACCGCGATAGGCTTGATTGCCGGCATCCGTAGAGAGTCGCACAACTGGGCGCGATGCTGAACACCGTTCCCGGGGGTGCTGAGCACGATTACATGCG
>BEIM01000165.1 GCA_002898995.1 bacterium HR36 | reverse complement strand
GCGATTTTTTCGATACTGAAGTTTTCCTACCGCAATATAGGGCAGCCTTGCGTAGTTGGTCGGAACTGTGGACACCCGTGCTGGAAGAGCTGGCCAATCTGGGGATGCGGTTGGCGCTGCTGGTCAGGCCGGGGCAAATTCTCTGGGACGGATTTTCTGCCGACTTATTCTTCGAGAATTTGGGCTGGCGTTCGGAGGTGGGACTGGCCGTAGATAGCGGGGCGCTGTTCTGGCACGGCGCTGATCCCGCTCAACTGATTCGCCGATTTGCAGACCGCGTTTTCCATGTGCGAATTACTGACGTGGTGGTGCATCTGACCGGCCAAAATAGCGTCCTCGCGCCGCTGCCCCAGGGTGACCCACGTCGCGGTTGGGAATGGCGGTCGCCCGGCCGGGGACAAGTGGACTTCGAGGCTCTTTTGCGCGCCTTGAATGACATCGGTTACGATGGCCCGCTTTCCGTCGCCTGGTGTGACGCCCAGATGCAACGCGAATTCGGAGCCGCGGACGCCAGTCAATTTCTCCGCCGACTCGACTTCCCTGCACGACCCCATTTCGATGCTCAAGCTAATGAGCCCCCATGAATTCTTGTATAGTTCCGGCGAACACCGCAGTTAGTGCCGTTCCAGTTACTGCATGGTTAGGCCCCAACCACGCCGTTTGCGCAAAAGAGCAAAGCATCTTTACCGTGTGGGGCACAGTGTTAGACACTAAGTATGGTAACCTGCGGTGCTGCCGTGCCTATCCATTCGGGTTTCCGGACCATCCGCGAACGCACTATTATCTAGCACCAGACTGCGGAGGTGTGCGATTCCAATAAATCCGCACATTCCCTGTAAAGCGACCGACGGCCACGATGTCTGGGCGAGCATCATTATCGAGATCAGCGACGGCCAGGTCTTCACACGCGACCCCACCGTTCTCAATAATCGCCCGCCCCCACCGGTGCCCGACTCCATCTAAACAACGATAGATGCGTACGCCAGGCCCGATCTGCTCATTCAATCGGTCGCGCACGCCGATAACCACCTCATCATTACCATCGCCATCTAAATCCGCGCACCACACCGCATGGCCCCAGCGCAATTCCTCATCAATGACGTGCCGCTCCCAAAGCGCTGTGCCGAATCTATTCGGCTGAGTATAGATGACTACCTGATGGCCATGCCACGGCTCTATAGTTGCTATAAAAATGCGGCCACTCTTCAATCTGCCGACCTTTACTTCGCTGGCGCCCCGATTGCTGTTGAGCTTTTCCTGGTTACCCGCTCCTAACAATGTCCGCTGCCACTGGCCACCAGAACGAGTTCTTAGCAAGCTGACTCCCTCGTAACTGGCGACTAAAACATCTAAACGCTTATCCCCATCCAGGTCCGCAATGTGGAAGTTATGGGCGACATGCAACGAAGCATCTAAAACTTCGGGGAGCCAGCGATCGTGCTTCGGATCTTTGGGAATGCGATAGGCACTAATCCGTACCGGCGCATCCATCCAATTCTTATCGCGACTGGCTAGGCGCCCCATCAGTGGAACGCTAACTAGTTGCGCCTTGCCAATACCCAGCACATCCGCAAAACGGATGCGGTGGATGGTCGGCTCGGTGTCAATCGGATAGAGCTCGAACGGCTTATAAGGCGAATCGGTTTGCCACAACCACTGTAGCGTGCCGCCAGTGCGTGTATCAAACGGCCGCCAGTCAGCACCCAAGGCGAAGTCTAATCGGCCATCGCCATCTATATCATAAGCATCTATGCAAACGTTATCCGGTTTCGTACCGCCTTTCAAAATATAGTGCATTTTCCAGGTGGGATTTTCAAACCAGATGACCCGTTGTGTATCCACAACGATAATGTCTATACGACCATCGGCATTAACATCGGCCAGGAGAACGGCATAGCCTACCTTGAGTGTGCGATCGATTTCCTGCATTGCAAACTTCCAGGGAGGTGCTTCGTCAGCTACAGTGTTTCTGAGCGGATAAACCGCCACTATGCCGATGAGCGCCGCAAAGCTTAGTGTCAGGGTAGTGACCATTCGGGTCATGCTCGCCTCCTATCGCGTGGGTGGGCGTAGGGCTGTTGCAGCGGCCGACCAAGCCAGCTTCCCGCCGACATATACCTGCTGAAGGTGGAGCTTATCATCCAGCAGCACTATATCCGCGAGTTTTCCTGCTTCCAAACTACCGAGGTCGTAAGCGTGGCCAATGATTTGGGCCGGCGTGAGCGTAGCCATGCGAATGACTTCCCAAACTGGCCGACCAGTGAGACGCTGGAACGTCCGCACCATCCAATCCATTCCTCGGACACTGGAAGCCAAACCCTGACCGTCGGTCGTCAGCGCCACTCCGCCCTGCACGAAAAACGGTTCCCCACCATCTAAAGGACCGAAAACGTATTTGCCATCGGGCATGTCTAACGCGCGATTGCAATCGGTCACCAGCGCCAGGCGGTGGATGCCTTTGCATTTCCAGGCCAATAACAGCAGGTCCGCAGATAAGTGGACACCGTCCGCTATCACCTCCGTGGTTAGTTCATCGTAAAGCAGAGCAGCTTCGAGGACACCGCCACGCATCGGCCAGGGCTGGAGGCGGCGCAACTTGGTTTTATCCGACATCGCGCAGAATAAGTGATCGACATGGCGAGCCCCCCAGCGTATTGCTGCAGCTACCTGCTCCGCGGTGGCCTGCGAATGGCCGATATTCAGCCGGATACCGCGTTGGACACAGGCCCGCGCAAAGTCTTCCGCGCCGGGTAACTCGGGCGCGACCGATGCGGTGACGATGATATCGGCAAATGCCAGATAATCCGCGTATGCGTCGGCCAACGGTGGACGCAAGGGCTTAGCGGGATGGCACCCACGCGCTTCTGCAGCGAAATACGGCCCATAAAAATGCACGCCGAGGAGGCGTAGCCCTGTCTTTTCCGGGCAGTTTTTGTAATCTTGGCACAGGCGAAGCACGGTCAGGATCTGCTCTTTCCAGGCTACGCAGGTGGTAGCCAGCAAACTAGTCGTCCCGTGCCGCAGATGTGCCTGGCATACAGTTGTCAGGGCGGATTCGCTACCATCCATGAAATCCGCGCCACTCCCGCCGTGCACATGTATGTCCACGTACCCGGGCGCGACATAGCCTTCCGCCCATTCCACGATTTCATCCGCCTCGGCGGATCCGCGTCCGGTACCGACGGAAGCGATGCGGTCGCCGACACACAGCACGTGCCCTTCTTCAATAACCCCATCGGGCAGCACGATACGCCCGCGAAATAAGCGTCTCAGCTTCTCCATAAGGACAACATCCTATAAGGTAAGCCACTCCGACGGAAGCATCGTCGCAAGGAGAATTGCTTCTCGGGCAAAAAAACGTCTCATGCACGGACCACCCCGAGGTTTGAATTTCGTGGACCTGATTCTTCTGGGTACGGTCGTCCCACTCACCAACCCGCATCAGGCACGCACATGCTGCCAATGTCGGGGACAGCTGCGCGAAACTGTCCGCTTTGCCGGCAGGTCGTCTTGACCGAAACTTAGGAAGCGTTATGCAGTGTGAGTGTGCGCAAAGAAACAAGACGGGGCTTGCGCGGGGGAAATGCGGGCATGATAATGGCAAGCCAGGGAGCGCGTCAGAAGGGCAGCAAGCTCATTGAAGTATGGTATATCTGCGGCCTGATGGCATTGCTTGGCTGCACCAGTTCCCCGAACACCTGGAATCCGCTAACGTGGGGTAAGTATCAGGAATTCCGGGCGCCACCGCCTGACGAACAACGTTATCAGGAGCCCCCTTCCCTAGCAGGTTTGCCACGCCGCGACAACTCAATTGAGCTGCGGCAAAGGGAGAATCGAGAAGTGATACCTGCTGGCCCGTATTCACCCCCTATCGGCCGGCCTTCTTCCCTGGGCGCAATTCGTTGAACAACGCCGCTAGCAGCAGTGAGAAAACGGGCGTACTGTAGGAGGTGCCTTTTAAGGGCGTGGGCTCATTGGGATATCCCGCGTTTCCGACACACACCGGGATAACGCAAGATCGCCACACGCTAACCGTTGTCCCGATGCACGTTGTCGTTTCCGGATACCGATATGTTGGGAATAGGCAATATCGCCTCACAACACCCCCGACGCTTCCGCGTCAGCTCACCGCAGCCTCAAGGCCGTTATCCGTCCATCGCAAGTGTCGGCCTGCAGTGCGGGTGCCAATTTGGCGACTGCGGACCTTTACGTAGCCGCTAGTAGCACGTAAGATGGCTTGAGGGAGCCGCTCAGCCGCCACGAGAGCGGCGCAAATTCTGAAGCCTGGGAACAGTAAAGCATCGGCGATGGCCAATGTTCAGCAATATCTGCGACCGGACGTTATTCGCCAGGTGAGTCGGCTAGACCTGCGGGCGAAGTTTATTGTCCAGGGTTTCCTGGCAGGCTTGCACGTCAGTCCTTTTCACGGTTTCAGTGTGGAATTCAGTGAGCACCGCAAATACGAGCCTGGCGACGATGTCAAGGATATTGATTGGAACGTTTATGCCCGCACGGAGCGACTGTACGTCAAAAAGTTTCAAGCGGAAACCAACCTGACCTGCTACCTGGCCATGGACCTAAGCCGGTCCATGGATTACACGTATCGCCAAGCGTTGACGAAATTCGGTTACGCGATCAACCTAGCGGCGGCCATGAGTTTTCTCATGATTCAACAACAAGACCCGACGGGGCTAGTAACTTTCGACACCCAGATTCGGACTTTTTTGCCGCCTAAGAGCAAACGGACGCAAATCGGGGCCATACTGAGTGTGCTAGATGCGGCCCGACCTCAGGGGCAAACGGACGTCGCCCAGTGCTTGCATCAGATTGCCCGCATCATCCGCAAACGCAGCTTGGTAATCCTCTTCAGCGATTTACTCACGGATGTGCCCCCCGTGATTCACGCCTTGCACCACCTCCGCCACGATGGCAACGAAGTGATTATTTTCCACATCCTGGATGAGGCGGAGGTGAGTTTTCCATTTCGGCAGGTCGTGGAACTAGAGGACCCAGAAACGCTGGATCGGCTAACGCTGGACGGTCGTGGAGTGAGAGATGGGTACTTGGCGGCGCTGCGTGATTTCACCGAATATCTAGACCGTGAGTGCCGCAAGGCGAACATTGACATTATCCGCGTGCATACGGGGCAGAACTTCGATCGCGCTTTGATCCAATATTTGACTGAAAGGCAAAAGCGCTTCTAAAGGTGCCGAGGATCGGCAGCATGGGACTAAGTTGGCTGGTGCCGACAGTGAGCGTGGCAGGGCTGGCGCTTTTGGCAGCGCCGATCGTCATTCACCTCCTGTTCCGGCAGAAGCCGAAGCGTTTGCCGTTCCCAGCGCTGCGTTTAATCCAGCAACACAAACGGTCGTTGCTGCGCAAACTGCGGTTGCGGCATTTGCTGTTGCTGGCGTTGCGTCTGCTGTTGCTGGGCGGAGCGATTGCTGCCCTGGGCCGACCGTTGCTCACCGGCGCTGGCCGATGGATTCCCCTGGGAAGTCCGATTGCAGTAGTACTGATTTTCGATACCAGCGCCAGCATGAGCTATCAGCTTGAGGGCCAAAACCGATTGCAGCGAGCACAGGTGCTGGCGACGGAATACGTCAGACGTTTGCCCGAGGGCAGCCAAATTGCAGTGGTGGATAGTGCCGAGCCGCGAGTGCAGTTCCGTGACCGCAGTGAGGCCCAGGTACTCCTCGACAACCTAGAGATACGCCTCCGCAACCGCCCCGTGATTTTCGCGGTGCGGGAAGTGCTGCGGCAAATGCGTCAAGCCGGGGACAAGTGGCCGCGGTTGCCGACTGTGCTCTGCGTTTTCTCCGATCGTACGGCATCTTCCTGGAATACGGAAGCCGCTGGTGAAATCCGGGAAATCCGCGCCGAGCTTGCCCAACAAGGGGAAGCTGAGACTGCGGAGTCGGCATCCGCTGAGAAGCCCCAACTGCCAATGCTCTATTTCGATCTCAGTCCCCCTCGCCCGATCAACGTGGCGATTACCGGTATCAGCCTGGCAGTCGGCGAAGTGGGCCTGCCCCTGGAAAAACTGCCTTACGGTGTCGGGCTGAACCAGGCGGTGCAATTGCAGGTAGAAATTCGCGGCACGGGAGCGGCGGTGGATACGGAAGTCGAGTTGGTGGTCGGCGAACGCGTGCACGAAACCAAGCGTTTCCAGATAGCTTGCCAGGAAGGTCAGGCGAAGAATATTACCGTGCGGTTTCGACCGTTCGTTATGGAAACTCCTATACTCCAGGGTCGCGTGCGTTTGCGTAGCACAGATTTGCTGGAGGCGGATAACATTCGCTACTGGACGCTGGTGGCGCAACGCCAGCGAGTGTGGTTGGTAGCCGATCAGCTGAGCGATGTGCAAATCTGGAAAAACGCCTTAGAAGCACTCAGCCAGCGCGGGCTGCTGCCAATCGAAGTGAAAGTGGTGACCTCCGAACAGCTTCCCGCGGAATTGGCCCAGCAACTCCCCGAGGTGCTCTGCTTGCTCCACGTCGCCAAACCCACTGAGGAATGGTGGCAGCGGCTGCGGGATTATGTGAAAATGGGCGGCCGTTTAGTGGTGGCACTCGGTGCGGACATTGCCCCGTCCGCGTATAACACCGAAACCGCCCAGCAAATTCTGCCCGTGCAAGTGCAAACGCCTGTTGAGCTACCGTTCGACACTTTCATCGAAGTCCCCGATTACGGTGCCCATCCGCTGTTTGTTGCCTATCGCGACTGGAACACAGATTTGACAGTGGGGCGAGTCTATCGGCTCTGGCAGGTGGAACTGTTGCGTCAGGGCGAACAGCCATTGGGACAGATTCTCGCCCGGGTCAGCCACGAAGCTCGCCCTTTGATCGTCGAGCGGACCCTCGATTCGCCACAGGGGACTGGCCGGGTGCTGCTTTTCACCACGCCCTCGTATCGCCGAACTACCGCCAACTGGAGTGATTGGAACAACTTTTACCAGCCGTGGCAAACTAACTTCGCCCTGCCGTTCGTGAGCGTGCGGTACCTGTTGCAGACGGAAACGCAGCGCAGCAATTGGATTCTGGGTGAAGACACGCCCTCCGTGCCTTTGCCCAGCACTGCGGAAGCAGGATTCAGCTGGGAATTGCGGGGCCCCGAAACGCGCAGTGGCACCCTGGAGCAACGCCAACGCGAGCTTTTCTTTGATCGTCTGGATCGGCCTGGCAATTACACCGTGCGCGACCTGCAGGAAAAATGGGCCCGCGCCTTTAGCGCCAACTTGCCCGGGAAGGAAACTGAATTTGTGGAAGACCGCATTTCCGAGACGGAAATCCTCAGCACCTTTGGGGGAACCAGCCTTCTTCAGGCTGATACGCCCGTGCAACTGGTGGATTTGGCCCGTTCGCGTCTGGGTCAAACGCCGCCCCTGGAACTGCTGCCAGTGCTGCTTATGCTCGTGGTGCTTTTGCTGGCAGTAGAATGTTGGGTGGCGAATCGGTTTTACAAGCCTCAGACCGAGGAGGCAG
>BEIM01000164.1 GCA_002898995.1 bacterium HR36 | reverse complement strand
CCACAGGGTTCGTTTACAACAGTCCGCCTTATGGGGCGTATGAGTGTAGCGGCGTGATTATTCGCAACGGCCTGCAGGGGGGCCAAGCCTGGTTTATTCGCACCTCCAGCCTGGACGGGGGTATTCCCGACGGCACCAGCAACACGGTGCTGCTAGGCGAAAAGTACATCAATCCCAGCAACCTCAATAAAGGCTCCGACCCCGGCGACAATGAGGGGTATGTTTCCGGCTTCGACGGCGACACTGTACGCGCCGGAAACTTCCAGCCGTTACAGGACCGCGCTGGCGTCACCGACACCAACGCCTTTGGCTCGGCCCACCCAGGCAGCTTCAACGCCGTCATGGCCGATCGCTCTATTCGCCGCATTCGCTACAGCGTGGCTCTGGACGTCTTGGTGCTTGCTTGCCTCCGCGATGATGGCCAGCAATTCAGCCTCCAGGACCTAGAATAAACCCGCCACCGCTTCCCGGAGAAAATTGCTTTCTGGGGCTTTACTTTCGGGAACCAGCCGCCTATAAATAGAGTGGAACGCCCCAAACGAGACCCCCTCGTCAAAGCACGTCTTGCACCTCCACCAAACCCCGCCAGGGCGGTCGAGGCTCGACCTCACCGCCCTGAGTTGTTTAACACGGGGAGCTTACCCCGCCCGTGATTGGATGGCCGTGCTGCTTCGCCCTGACTGGTGTGCTAGGCGTTTTCCATGGTCAGCGCTCGCCGACATCCTAGCCCCCTTAGCTAAGCCGGGGCAGCGCGACCGAGCAGATGTACGAGCCGTCTTTCGACGCAGCATGGGGAGGCGAAGAAACGGCAGGCAGCGCTGCCTCACTGTTAGTTTCGGGGGCTGACGCCCGCCGCTTTTGGTGCGGGGCGTTCACCGCCGACACCGTTATGGCCATACGCCGAGCGTTGTTCACCGACGCCACGGGCCGCGGATGCCTGCCGATCCGCCACCATCCGCCGCTGCGAATCCAACCACGATCTGTTTTTTTGGATACAGCGGATGCCTAGCGATCCGGCACCATCCGCCCTACGGTTGTCGCAAACGCGATATGCTGCGTTAGAGTAGCGTGTTGGTTTGGGAATAAGGTTATTGTCGGGATTGGGTCGTCGCGAGTTCGGCCGCTTTGCAACATGCAGGAGCCTGCACCAGGGAATTCTTGAACGGAGCGGGGCCCGAGTTCCGTAGTTGCCGTGGCGTGCCAGCTGGCTATTCGGCAACAGCGCTGGCGGCGCCTGCTCGAGCAATCAGCACCGGTCGCCCATCAATGTAGTGCGCTCTCGGCGTCGCTGATAACCTGCAAAGCGGCTTCCCGGCTTTCGGCCTGGCGTAACTGGTCGAGAAACCCTGGCCGTAAGAACAGGCGGGATAGTCGCGCCAGCACCCGCAAGTGAGTGCGGTCGTCCCGGCAACAGACGAGGAAAAACAGATCACACAGTCCGCCATGTTCGCCGCCAAACGGAATGGGAGTCAGTGTGCGTCCAAAGGCAATGACCGATTCGCCTAGGGCATCAGGGAGTGGCCGTCGCGGATGGGGAATGGCCACACCCCCAGGCATGGCGGTGGATTGCATCTCCTCGCGCGCCTGCACTGCCTTCAAGAGGGCTTCTGGGTCGTAAACCTGCCAAGACCGTTCCGCCAGTTCCACCAATTCGGTCAGAACCGAAGCCTTCGTGCGAGCTTGCAACGGCACGGCCACGCACGCCTCGGGCAAAAGAAAACCTACCAGTCGCTCGCCGTCCGGTTCCCGATGGTCTTCCAGCTGTGCTAGCTGCTGTTCGCTCCAGGACGGGAGCTGCGTTTCCACCCAGTGGAGAATTTCGGCGCGCGCAAAGCGCCACTGTCCAGCTACCTTCCGACCAGGCAAGTAGCCGCGGTCAGCTAGCCGCTGGATTTCCCGTGCATCTCGCCGCAGATAGCGAGCCACCTCTTCCACGCTTAGTACTTCTGGGTTCATAATCGTCGTCTGCGCTCCCGTACCAATATTGTACGCTCGTTCAGCGGCTACATGGGGCCGTCTTTGCGCCACGCGCCGAGCGAGAAGCCTTAAGTTTACGAAGAGCGCGACACTCCGGGAAGCTCAAATCCCCGTCCCGATTTCAACAATTGCAATTGCGCCTGGGTTTGGGTTTGCAGACCCCATAGGCGAATGAATCCTTTGGCTGCCTCGTGGTCGAACAAATCTTTGCCCTCATAAGTTGCCAGACCGCGATTGTACAGACTGTATTCGCTCTTGCGGCCAACAACGCTCGCGCTGCCCTTGTAGAGCTTCATGCGCACCGTGCCCGTAACGTAGCGCTGATTGCTGGCCACGAACGCTGCTAAGTCCTGGTGAAAAGCGCTGAACCATAAGCCGTTGTAGATCAGATCGGCGTATTCCTGGCTGACGTAGGTTTTGAACCGCTGGGCCTGCTTTGTCAGCGTCAGGGCTTCCAAATCCCGGTGCGCCTCGTGCAGAATCACAGCCGCTGGGGCTTCGTAAACTTCCCGCGACTTGATGCCGACCAGTCGGTTTTCGATGTGATCAATGCGGCCTACGCCATGTTTGCCGCCCAGGCGATTCAGCGTCTCGATGAGTTGGACGCCGTCCATGGCCTGGCCATTCAGCGCTACCGGCCGTCCTTGCTCGAAATCCAGGGTGATGTATTCTGGCTCGTGCGGCGCTTTCTGTGGGCTGACCGTCCAGGCGAACGCTTCTTCCGGCGGTTCCGTCCAGGGATCTTCGAGCGGCCCAGCTTCGATACTGCGGCCAAACAGGTTCTGGTCTATGGAAAACAGTTTCTCCCGCTTCACTTCGACAGGGATGCCGTGCTTCTCAGCATATTGGATGGCCTGGTCGCGCGTCATTTTCCAATCGCGCACTGGGGCAATGATTTGCAGGTCGGGGGCCAGCGTCTGAAACGTTACATCGAAGCGCACCTGGTCGTTGCCCTTGCCGGTGCAACCGTGGGCGACTGCTTTGGCACCTCGTTCGCGGGCCAGGTCCACCATCAGCTTGGCAATGAGTGGCCGCCCTAATGCTGTCGCCAGCGGATACCGATTCTCGTACACCGCTCCCGCCATCAACGCCGGCCAGATGAAGCAGTCCACGAACAGGTTTTTCGCATCCACTACCACCGCGTCTTTCGCCCCGGTCCGCAGCGCCTTCTGGCGAATCGCTTCCAAGTCCTCGCCCTGGCCGAGGTCGGCAGTGAACGTGATCACGTCGTAGTTGTATTTTTCCTGCAGCCAGCGCACCATCACTGAAGTATCCAGTCCGCCGCTATAGGCCAGAATGATAATGTCGCGTGCCATGTTGTGCCTCCGATGACCGTGGGACCTCAGGCGACTACTTGCTTTTCGGTTGCGGTCACGGCGACGGCCACGGTTCTGTACGCCAGCCTCTTGCTGCAACCTTTTCCCGCGACTGACGCCGTGTCAATCGGACTGCGCTGCCGCCAACCATTCATGCAGGCAGGACCAGCGGTCTGTCCCAATGCTATTGTTTATAGCAAACTAGCCAGTCGTGTGGCGAATCCTCAAGATGTGAAAACTGCCTCCTGTAGCGACGGAGCGAGCTTTGTTACAATACTCATGTGAACGCGCAAGGCCCTACTTTCTCCTGTCTCCTCTTGCCACGGCCGATCTGGGAACAGATCGCTGCGCAGGCGGTGCGCGATTGGCCTAGGGAATGTCTCGGCATGTTGGTAGGCTTGCCCGATGGCCGAGTGCGCGACGCTTACCCCATCCGCAACGCCGCCGCCAATCCCCACCGTTTCCTCAGCGAACCCTACAGCCTTTTCGCCGCTGAAAAACGGCGCCGCCAGCAAGGCTGGCACCTCCTGGGCTTTTACCACTCCCACCCCGGTGGACATCCTGTCCCCAGTCATATTGATACGAACCCCGACGTCAATTTCTGGCTTGATGGTAGCGTCGTCAGTCTAATCGTGGCCGTCCGTCCAGCCACCGAACCTTGCGCCCCGCTACTTCAGGACATGGCTTGCACCCCAACTGCCGCCCAGTGTGCTCCAATTTCACTTCCCGAACCAACCGCTGGCGTAGGACTCACTTCCCGTATAGCCAACCATTTTCTCGAGGCCCGCGCCTACCGTCTCTATCCCCATCGCTGGGAGGCCGTGCCATTACAATTCGACGAGTAACATTGGTTACCGTGCCGGGCTGTGTGCGGCGCGCGGCGTTCGACCAGGACGCAAACGCAGAAACACCAAACTAACTATGAAACATTATTTCGCGGCGGGTTTGAGCGGGTAGATTTTGGCGATCTTAGCAGCCTGGTCTTCGTAATCCGCGGGCGGTTCCTTGAAGCCTTCGATGCGCCATAGGACGAGTGTTTGTCGGCCTTCTGGGGTCTCTTTGGCGGTCAGTAAGGCCTTGCGGAATTCTTCCACCGCTTGCTCCAATTCGGTCTGCGGCTTGTAAGCTACCACAGGCATTGGGAAGTCAGGTGAGCTTTCTAATTGCCGCAACCGCTTGAAGCGCCCAGGGCGCTGTTGCTGATAAACCTCCGCTTGGATGTTGCTGACCAGAGTCAAGGCGGCCTTGCTTTCGATCACCGCTTCGAGAGCGTCTTCTGCGTTCTTGACTTCGAGAACGCGGAACAGCTTGTCGGCGGGGTCGGAGAATCGGCGTTCGAGGAACAGGCGCAGATGCTGTGGCAATCGGTTGGACAGGGCAAGTGTTTGGCCTTTCAGCTCGTCCGCGGATTTGGCAGCATTGTTCTGGCTGACGAGGAAAACTGCCTGCAGTTTGGCGGTGCTAGCAGTCGCAATCAGCAAAGGACGGATTTCCTGGCGGAGTTGCTTCAGCCAGCCATACTCGGGCCCATGCAAAACTACCACTTGGATTTTGCGTTCATCGAGGAGTCTGGCAGCGTGGTGGACATCACGCACCACGAGAAATTCGCCGCGTATCCCAACACGCTTACTCACCACTTCGGCAAACGGCTCCATCTGGGCCAGGATGGTCTTTTCATCGGCCTGATCGAACAGACTGGCCAGCATTCCTACCCCAACACGTTCCTGCAGCACGTTGGCGTGGCACTGCAGCAACATGCTCAAGACCAGCGTCATCCCCGCCCACACCCCGGTTACGCCAATTGTCTGATACCGCTCGACTTGAAAGCCTCGCTGTGGCATGGGTCCCCTCTGCAGCAAGCGGTAGGAAGCACACGCTTACGTCGTACCGCTCGTCAGTTCCCACTCGCTATAGCGACTTACTTAATGCCAAGTTTGGCAGCCAGACCAGGCTCCGCAGCTTTGATCGCCTCGGCGACTTTTTGCCGCACGCTGTCGTACTGGCTACTGTCTTCGTAGCACCGGATCAAAGCTGAGACGACCTTGGGTTGCTGTTTGACCTGAGGCGCGACGTGGACGAGGGCGCGGGCGGCACCGATACGGACAATGTATTCCGTATCATAAAGGGCCTCCGCGAGTGCCTGAGCAGCGCCCTGGGCTTGCGGGCCGATGCCGCTGAGTCCTTCGGTGGCCGCCCACCGCAACCACGGATCACTGTCTTGCAGGGCCTTGAGCAAAGTGGGCGTGGCCGATACCGCTACCGGGCCGATGTTGCCCAATGCCACCGCCGCCGCCCAACGCACCTTATCCGCAGCCTGCCGATTCAGGATGATTTTTTCCAGGTCGGGGATGGCCACTTTGGCAGCTTCCCCGATTCGCCCCAGGGTGGAACAAGCCCATTCCTGCACATCCTCATCGGGGTCTTGCAGCAGTTTTCGGACTTCCGGGATAGCCTCTTTCGCTGCGGGGCCTATGGCGCTGATGGCCCGCAACGCTTCCTTCCGCTTGTCCGCTTCCTCCGACCGCAGCTGCTTGAGCCAGTGGCTCAGCGGGATTCCCTGGAAAGCAGGCTCCCCCTGCACCTTCGCGGCTGCTTCGCTGTTGCCGGCACGGGCTGCTGGTGGTTCTTCGCCCTGTGGTTGTTGGGTCTGGGTCGTCGGCTGCTGGGTCGCCGAACTATCCCGGCTGCTCACCCGGCTATGGCAACCCAACACCACCATTACTGCCGCTATCGTCATCACCGCTACCGTTTTTTCCGCGCGCTCTGTCCACTTCCAGGCCATGAAAAAACTCCTTGTTGCCTCGCTAAGTGGCTTGGCCGCCCCCTGCTGGCCCATTTGCCAGTGTGGCTTATTGCTTTCAGCCTAGCAACTGTGGCGGCGGCCAGCAACGGTCTGCGGATTTCGCCAGCTTAGCAGCGATTGGTCTCTTGTCCGCCTGTCGCTGCCTACAATCGAGCCTGACGACCAGCGCGGTAATGCCAGTACCAGCGCAGCCCGATCAAGCTACCCAACACCCCGAGCAGTGCCAGGAAGATGACCGTCCAATTTACGCTGTGGGCGATGCCCTCGGCCATTTTGCCGACGGTGTTTTCTGCGGCAATTTGGGTTATGTCCTTGACGCCGTTGATGAACGCTTCAGGCTCTGCAAGAAATGCGGCCAAAGCAGCGGTAACGGTGAGGGCTCCTTTGTGACGCCAGATAAAATCCATCACGCGATCCGCCCAGCCGGGTTCCGACTTCTTGGCGATAACTTCGAACAATTCCTCGGTTCGGCCGATCTTGGCTAGCTCGCCACTATTGTGCATGATCGCCAGTCGCCGCGCCTGCTGGCTATCCGTGATCCGCGCAAAAGCCTTCGCGCCTGACGTGCCCCATTGTTCAATGACTGGCTCGACGACCTGGCCGTGTCTCATGAGAGCCACCCCAGCATCCTCGCCGTGCTTGAGGAAAAAGGTCATGCTTTGCGGCCGCGAAATGACCCAGAGTGCGTTCTCGCCGTGCTGGGCATAAAACTTTAGCAGCCTGGGCGCGCGCTCGCCGGCTTCTTCTACGGCATGTATCGCAGCGGGGCCGCCTTTTTTGGCCAACTGGATGACCTCATCCCCATGCTTAAACGCCAGGCGTTCGATACGGCGCGCCAGGGTCTCCACAGTCTCCTCGCCCGCCTCCTTTGCGAATTTCCGCAGAATGTATTCGGCGGCTTCACGCACGGCCCGGCTCTTGCCCTGGCCCAACAATGCGGCGGGGCCTATCCCGAGCCCCAAACCGACGAAGCAGACCACCATTACCCAGTGCAGCCCTCTCCTGCTCATGCTCACCTCCACTTATTGCTTTTGCTTTTTTAGCAGAGCCATGATGGCCCGCTCCCGCGCTGAGGCACGTTCCTGAGAAAGTTGCCCCAGCCTGGCTTGCAAACCACCTTCATTACCCGTGCCCTCGATAATAAGCTTTTCCAGCTGCGTAAGCTCGCCTTCGAGCTTAGTAGCAAGCTCACCTGTGGGGTCGCTCCACCAATCCCAGATGTAATCGAGAATCAGGGCAATAACCAACCCAGCTCCAAACGTGAACCAACCGCTACCCGCCCCAATTGTAAGTGTTGTCGAGCGAATCGTCAGCTGACGAATTACTACGGCTAACACCTCGGAGGCCACCGTCACACATATTTCACGCACCACGTCCTCTTTCAAGCTGGCCCAAATCCGCTCATTGGTTTCTCGTAATGCGTTCTCGTAGAACCTGAGCAATTCCTCTTTCGGGACAGCCGTAACGAGC
>BEIM01000163.1 GCA_002898995.1 bacterium HR36 | reverse complement strand
CTAATTCACTAAATTCAGCGATACGCTGACGGCGCTGCCGAACTTCTTTGGGCGTAAGCCCTTGGAGATAACTGCGATAGGCAATGTTAGCCCAACCCGTGGCGTCGGATTCTATGCCTACACCAATGTCGAGCAAGGTGGATACCCGCCCCTCGATTTCGAGATCCCCGCTAGTAGGCGGGTATATGCCGGCTAGTAATTTCAACAAGGTGGTCTTACCAGCGCCATTGTGCCCAATGATGCCCACCCGATCTCCTTCGCGCAATTCGAGGTTGATATTCCTGAGAGCCTGAACTTCCATGATCGGGTTGACAGACGCTCGGAAAAAGCCACCCAGAAGGAACTGTTTGAGTGGGATTCGCTTATGTTTGCGGACACGGAATGTCAGGCTAACATTTTTCAAGAGTACATGTACCATAGCTGGAGTCTTCCTCGGCAAAGCTCGACAATCGCGCTAGAGGCTGAAGATTATCTTGCGCTCGTTGACGACTAATAAGAGTATGGCCACCGCCGCAATGACCAAGGTTGTGTTTAGCGCGACGCAGAAAGCATGCAGGGAGGGAAATTCACCATAAAGCACGGGCAGCCGAACCAATTCCACCACATATCCCAAAGGATTCATGGAAAGAATGCTGACCAGGATGCCGCGCTTAGCAAACATTTCTTTCGGGTAAAAGACAGGAGTCAGATAGTATACTAATTGCAGGCCGATAGCGGAAAGGTGGTGGACATCGGGAAAATAAACGTTGATAATGCCAAATATAGTCGTGAGGGCCCAGCTGAAAAAGAAGAGGATCAGGAGAACAGGGATTAGGACAGGCAAGGCAGCCAGGTTGCCGAAGCCCTGGACGACCCAGCTAAGTGTGATGGTGAATGTTAACAAAATGATAAAGTGCAAGCCGACGCTTAGAGTCGTGCGCAGCGAATACATAGCGAGTGGGGCGGGGTAGGAGCGAATATATTTTTCGCCGGCGAGAATGCTTTGGCAGCCTTCCAGGACCGAATAAGATATGAAATTCCAGATAGCGACACCCGTGAAAACGTAAGGAGCGTATTCCCGCAGATCCAACTCGAAAATCTGATAAAAAACCAGGCACATAACGGAGGTATAGGCTAAGGGCTGTAAGAGCGACCAGCCGATTCCCAGAAACGATCGGCGATAGCGAGCATCTAAGTCCAGCTTGACCAACGCCAGCCAGAAGTAGCGCCGTTTCCAGATATCTTTCAGGTATTGAGTAGCATAGCGAAAGTAGCTCATGGCTATTTTCCCCGGCGTGGTAAGAGCAGGGCTTTAGAGGAAACCGCAGCGGTACACTAACACAAAAACGGGGAGAGCGGAAGGCCAGTTGGCCAGGCGGGTGTGGGTGAGGGCTAGAGATACGGTTCCTCGACGGTACGCGGTCGAACGATGCGAGCCGGCACACCGTAAGCAACGACCTGGTCGGGCAGGTTTTGCAGAACGAGGGCCCCGGCGCCGACGACAGTAGCGCAGCCGATACAGACGCCGTGAATGACGTGAGCACCCAGGCAGATGGCAGAATAATCGCCTACGGTAACGGTACCACCGAGGCAAGCGTGGGGAGCGACGCTGACGAATTCTCCCAGCCGGCAATCGTGATCCACGGAGGAATGCGTGTTCAAGACACAACCCGCACCGAGCACGGCACCTGCGTTGACGATGGCTCCTGGCAGAACCACCGTGCCCGGGCCCAGTTGGGCAAAGCGGGAGACGCTAGCCGCGGGATGCACCACTGTTAGGGGGCGTAGTTCAGGAGAGTGCTGGAGAATCCGGCGTGTCAGTTGGGCACGCCGCCAGTTGTCGCCGATGCCAACGACAAAACCGCCGACGTGAAACTGTCGGATAATGTGCGGCAAATCGGAATCGGTACCGAGCACTGGAACACCGAGCACGGCTTCGCCAGGCGGGAGCCGATGGTCAATAATCCCCACCACCTGGAAGCGTTCGCTGGCGAGCAAGGCGTCGAGCACGACGCGGGCGTGTCCGCCGGAGCCGAAGAGCAGGACGTTTTGCCGTTCCATGGTTAGCGGCCGAGTTTCCGTTTTGTCGGTAGTGTCGGGAAAGCAGTGTAACGGCGTGGTTCGAGGGTGTGAAGTGCGGTTGCGTCGTTTGCGCCGAAAAGAGCAAACGGCCGAGCCCTCGGGCAGCTTGGGTTCTCCGTCAATGGTTGCCCTAGACCTGTCAGTGTCCTTCGCTATAAGCGGCAAAGGAAGCGGTACCGCGTGGTCCAGGCTCGCCGAGAATGTAACTGCAAGCTCTGGAAACAGATTGGGTCAAGCGACGGTGTCGGCGAAGATGGAGAGGAGTAAAAGCTATGCGCTGGCCAGTGGTCCTGAGCGCCCTGTGCGGCGTGGTTGTGGGATGGGGCGTGAACGGCTTATGGTGGAGACCTGGAGACGCAAAAGCGGCCAACGACCGCTGGCAGGAATTTGCCCTGGCTACAGGAGCCATTCAGGCAGGTCCTGTTGGACACGACCAGGATGGGATATGGGTTTTGGATGGTAAAAATGGCAAACTGTACGCTTCCTCGATCAGCCGCTTGACGGGGAAGGTCCTGGCCTGGGCGGAGGTAGATTTGTTGCGAGAGTTTGGTTTGGCGAATGCAAACGATGCGCGCTTCTTGATGACGACAGGGCAAGTGGGCCGCGGGGCTTCGGTGCTCTTTGTGGCGGAAGTGGCAAGTGGCCGACTGGGCGTTTACTCCATGAGCCTGGCTGAGGGCCAGAACCCCGGCGTCATCGTGCGCCGCCACGATTTGGTGGCTTTCCGTCCGTCGTTGGCACGGTAGCCCTCGCCGTTACGAGACTCCCTGCACTACGATTTCGTGAACCAGCTGGCGTGCCACCTTGTAGGCGTGGCGAATGGTAACGGCCCGCGCCTCAAGTTGCTCCGGCGAGAAATAGCGCCCCGGTTCGGCGCGGGGCAGCCCAGCTAATTCCAAAATAAGCGGGAGCAGGGCTTGGAATTCTCTTGCTCGCTGTTGTTGCTTTTCAGGCTCAGTCATACCGTACCTCCCTTCTGTCCTTACTATGGAACCGCACACTGGTAATATTCAGACCGGCCCTTCCTTTAGCATACTTGCTAAAATGCTCTTTTGGAATAGGCTGAATCTAGAAAATGTGCTGGCCGCTGGAGCCAGTGAATCTCTGCGAATCTAAGGAAGACTGCTATGAGTGAGCTTCCCAAGAACGAATCCCCACAGCCGACTAGCCCAGTGCCGCGCTGTATTCACCTGCGCTGCAAATCCATGCTGGTTTATGGAGAAGATTTCGAGCAGGACCCGGAGTTTCAAGCAGGTCTTGTAGACTTCTGGTGTGTGCTCTCGTCTCGCAACCTTGGGCCCGATGGCGGCGAGGTATCGCTCTTGGCCTGCCGCGATCCGAACCGGGAGTGCTACCAGGAATATTGAAGCTCGTCTAGGCTGGCCGATTCCAATGAAGTGAGCGGACGGGAACGCAGGAAGGGTGACCGCCGCGCAATTCCTGGCACAGTGGAAGAACCATGCGTCTGTTGTGTCCGCATTGCCGCAGTGAGATACAGGTAGCCGACCACTTGGCCGGGCAAGTGCAATCTTGTCCGCGTTGCCAAAAACTGTTTCGTGTCCCGGTACCTCCGCCAGGAAGCGGGCCCAGTAGCTTTCCCAGTGTCGGTACCCAAACAAGCCCAGTCGCTACGATGAGTGCCGCGGCTCCCACGCCCGCCGCTGGTGAAGAAGCCGGGGCCACTCCAATTAGCCCAGCGGGAATTCCGCCCAGCGTGGGAAGCGCACAGATAGGCCCTGTTGTTGGCCCCGCGTCCAGTTCTGCTCCGGTGCAGAGTCCTGCGGGTTCTGCCTGGCCCCTCACCCCGACGCCTACGCCGACCCTGGCCGGCACTGAACTCCTCGAGCCTCAGCCTGCAAGCCTTCCCCTTCCCCAGCCTGTTCCCGCCCCAGGCTATGTTGCATCATTGCAATTATTGGTACTGCGCCCCGCTCTGGTTCAAATTGCTCAGCTGGTGGCTCTCTTGGCCCTCACAATCTTGCTTTTTTGTCCCTGGATCAAAGTTCCGCCAACAACCGGCTTCTTGCTTAGCCAAAATGGTTTCCAGGTAGCTTTCGGACGGGCAGAGGGTCTCTTGGTGTCCCCACAACTCTCCAGTCAAAAAGCCCAAGACAGCAGGGATTCTCCTTTGGAGATTCGCACTTCGCCTTTAGGCATTGTCTATTTCTTTCACGTGGTTCTAAGTTTAATCCTAAGCACGCTGATGACGATAGGGGCAATGCTAGATTGGCCCGAACTGCGACCCTATCTGCGCTTCCGCCATCTTATCACGGGGGGCTTAGGTTCGCTAGCAGTCCTCATGCTGTTTTTGCAGTTGCTAACAGGGTTTCCCGCAGCAGAGGCCTGGACGAAAATAGGTAAGCCTGCCAAGGACAGTATGGAGCGAATAGGCACCGTTTTGCGAGACGAAAAGGCCGATTGGCTTTACAGAGTCATCGAGTCGTTGACGGTCTCGCCTTCTCACTACCTCACATGGTCCTGGGGATTACATTTCACGGTAATTGCATCCCTCCTCCTTGCCGTGTTTGTAGCTCTCGACTTCTGGTTGCAGCGACGAGCTGGCTTGTTGCCTCCTCGGCTATTGTTGGAAAAATAAATTCAGGCCGAAGCTTAAATGCTGGTTAGTCTGCATACTTGACTCGTTCTAGGATGTGAGTTAGGCTTGTAGGGATTTTGCCAATCAGTGCGCCTAATCACCCAATATCAGCGGTAGCAGGCCATGTCGCGGCGGAGAAAAGCCATTGCCACGGTAGAATTAGCTTTATGCCTTCCATTGCTCCTAGTGCTAATGCTTGGAGTGTGGGAGATTGCTCGCTATGTGGAAGTGCAGCAGGTTCTCAATCAAGCAGCCCGAGAGGCAGGCCGTCAAGCTGCGGGTGGGGGAAAAACTGCAGACGAAGTTCAGCAAGCCGTTATAGTATTTTTGCAAAGCGCTGGCATCAATCCGGCTAACGTGCAAGTAACTATCACGAACCTCGCTAATCCTGGCAACACCGACCCACGCCAGGCCTCTAACCTCGACGCACTCGAAGTTCAAATAGAGTTGCCTTTTCGGGATGTCACTCTGTCCTTCACCTCTATGTTTATACCAGAAAACGCACATATGCGCGCCAGAACCGTCTGGCGTTCCCTACGCGACTTGCCGGTCGCGGTGGATACCAATGCACCCGTGGAATGACTTATGAGCTTGCTCAGGCGCACCTGGAAGAATAATGCTCAACGCCGTGGCGTCTCTCTCGTAGAAACGGCGCTAATACTATCCCTTGCTCTGCTGCTCATCTTTGGCATCCTAGAATATTGCCGATTTTTCTTGGTACGTAATGCGTTGATTGCCGCGGCTCGGGAAGGTGCTCGGTACGCCGTTGTCCACAGTCACGATAAGACTACCGATGAGGTCAAAGCGCATATTTATCAGTACTTAATACCGTTAGCAGCGAATTTGGAGGCATTTGACCCGACTTCAGATATCAATTTGTTTAAAGCAGACGGTAATGGGGACCCCATCTATGATGGGAGCGGCAATCCGATTCCTTGGACAGACGCGGCCTATGGTGAAAATATAGCGGTGCTCATCACCGCTCGATATAAGCCAGTGGTGCCCGTCTTACTGGGGATGCCGCCCATTATTAGGATTCGCGCTCGGTGTAGCATGTCCAGCGAGGCGAATTGACAAACCGCGAGGTTACCTATGAACACACACGCTCCTTCTCGTGCACGATTTGGTGGAATCCTTCCTTTTCTGGCACTGTGTTTGGTCGGTTTGCTAAGCATGATCGCTTTGGCGGTAGATATTGGATTAGTGGCGCTTGCGCGGGGTCAGTGCCAAAATGCTGCCGATGTTGGGGCTACAGCGGGTGTTCGCGTTCTCAATGGCTACCTTGATATGAACAATAATTATAGCGCGGTGATCCCAACAGTTATGGATTCCGTTGGTCGGAATCGGACCCTGGGCCAGCCTATACAGCCCAGTCAAGTCCAAGTCGATATTGGTTCCTACGTTTATGATTATGCCCAGCAGCGATTCACCCCTCGCTATACTTCAAAACCCAGCGACGCGAATTGGAGCCTGGTGCGGGTACGCGTCAGCTATCGAGGCAGCACGCAATTTGCCAAGGTCTTTGGTGTCAACAGTTTCGATACCCAGGCCGTGGCTACTGCCGTGCATCGGCCTCGAGACGTTGCTTTGATCCTAGATTTATCCGGCTCCATGCGTTTCGGGAGCTTGGTGGGTGTTCCGAACAGTGGCCTGCGCAGGGCTAGCGGAAATAATCCTGATTCCGGCTCTAATAATCCGGAAGCGGTCGTTCCTCGATTCGGCCATTATAGTGCAAGCGAAGCTAAGCTGTGCCGCGGTAGTCCCGCACTCATTGGCGACACCTTATACGAACTGTGTAATTTTACGGAAGCGAGCGCAGCGGTACAGTTTCGTCTGCCTTTGGTACTCGATTTTTATCAGCATGAAGCTGGCCAAACCCCAACCCCCGCATTTACCAGCGCCGGCAATGGAGATGCTGAGGGGTTCGTCAGTGGGGATAAACCATGGAAAACTAATTATAATACAGGTTCCACCTATGCCCAGACGGTAGCGGAGATCATCAATCTCAAAAGCGTAACCAACAGCACACCCCGGCACAGTTGGGAAGATACAGGATATGGGCAGGGATTTCGCGGCTATACTCAGGGGCCGCGCTACTGGGGCAAGACCTTTTTTATCTGGCCACCCGATCCCCGGGGTCCCACTAATCTGCTAAATCCCCAAGACAACGGCTCGCGAGATTGGCGCCGCAGATTTTTCCTGCGCGCGGATGGTGTTACGCCCCTCGACGACAATTCTCTGCTCTGGGATTCCAGCGGCCATTGGAAGCCGCCACGCACCGGCAGCACGGAGAACTATAAAATAAACTATCGAGCCATTCTCCATTGGATACTGAATATCGGTCCTAATCCCTTTCCGCCGCGGTTGCGCGCTGGCAGGATTCGTTATTACAGTCGCATACCGAACCCCGCAGATGTTACTCTGAACCAACGGTGGTGGACGACATTTCCGCTTTCTGATCCCGATGAACGTTTCTGGAAAGAATACATAGATTATGTGCTCGGCGTTCGCCAAACCGCCCTAACATCGTGGGAATCCATAGTACCCTATACGGGATATGGCGACGACTATGCATGGGGAACAGTGCGGATTACGCCACTGACTAGCCTAACAAGTACGCCGCGTCCGTATATGCGTTATGATGATAATCCGTTACGGCCCCGCTTACATTTCTGGTTTGGACCGATGACGCTGGTGGACTTTCTCGGCAATTACAACATGGGTTTGCGGGCCAATAACACTGCTTTTTGGTGGTGGCCTGGCACCGCTCACGAATATCCCCTTTTCGCATGTAAAGTGGGTGTCCGTGCCGCGTTGCAAGATATGGAACGCAATCATCCTAATGATCACGTGACTCTTATTTTCTTTAGTGTGCCTATGTTCAACAGCAGTTCCTGGAGAAACGGTTATCGCTTCAACCGGGT
>BEIM01000162.1 GCA_002898995.1 bacterium HR36 | reverse complement strand
ACCCGTGGTGCACCCGTACGACGGGCACGTAGTGGATGAAGTACCCCGTGCCGATGCTCAGGATGCAGAGTTGGCCCTGCGTACAGCGCAACGCGGGGCGGAGTTAATGCGGCGGATGCCTGCTCTGGAGCGGTTTGAAAAGTTGCAGCGGGCGGTGGAATTGATGAAACAGCGTCAAGAAGATCTGGCGCGCACCATCACCCTTGAGGAAGGCAAGCCGATCAATGAAGCGCGGTTCGAGGTGAACCGCTCGATCCAGACGATGCAGCTTTCAGCCGAGGAAGCGAAACGGCTCTACGGCGAGGTGTTGCCGTTGGACGCGGCGCCGGGTGGTGCAGGCAAATTCGGATTTACCTTGCGGGTGCCGTGTGGGATTGTCGTGGCGATTACACCGTTCAATTTTCCTCTGATGCTGGTCTGCCATAAGGTCGGGCCGGCCTTGGCGGCAGGCAATGCCGTTATTCTCAAACCGGCCACCGATACTCCACTTTCGAGTTTGAAATTGTGCGAGATCCTCCTGCAGGCGGGTTTCCCGCCGGAGGCGGTTCAGTGTTTGACAGGGCCAGGGGGAGAACTGGGCGAGATACTGTGCCGAGACCGTCGGGTGCGCAAGATTAGTTTCACCGGCAGCCGTGAAGTCGGGGAGCGGATTTGCCATGTGGCGGGTTTGAAACGAGTCACCATGGAACTAGGTTCCAATTCGCCGCTGATTGTCATGGACGACGCCGATCTCGAAAAGGTGGTGCGCGCCACGGTGGCAACAGGCTATAGCAATGCCGGGCAGGTGTGTATCTCCACGCAGCGGGTGCTGGCGGATCGCAAGATTTACCGCGATTATCTCGATGCTCTCAAGCCAGCGGTAGAAGCCCTGCGCGTCGGCGATCCGCTCCGCGAAGAGACCCAAATGGGTCCGATGGTTCGTGAACGCGACGCCTTGCGTGTCGAACAGTGGGTCCGCGAAGCGGTGGAAGGAGGGGCCAAGCTGGTTACGGGAGGGGTGCGCCAAGGCGCGCTTTACGCTCCCACTATCGTCGCGGATGTCAGTCCGAGAATGCGCATCTCCTGCGAAGAGCTCTTTGGCCCAGCGGTGGCGGTGACTGCAGTCTCTGACCTGGAAGAGGCCATTCGCCTCGCCAACGATACCGTCTATGGTCTCAGTGCGGCCATTTTTACACAGAACATCGACCGCGCCCTGCGCTTTGCCCGCGAGGTCGAATCGGGAAATATTCACATCAACTGGGGCCCACAATGGCGAGCCGATTTGATGCCGTATGGCGGACTGAAAGAAAGCGGCTTGGGTAAAGAAGGCCCGCGTTACGCCATCCTCGAAATGACCGAGGTCAAGACGGTAATCGTGCACTGAATTTAGCGGACAATTCGCACGATATATGGGTAGTAGTACGGCTTGCCGTTATAAGCCTCGATGCCGGCCAACACGGAAAGAATGATGTTGATGAGCAGCAGAGCGCTGAACCAGGGAAGGGAGTGCCATTCCAGAATGTGCAAGGGCCGAAGTGCACTACCCCGAAGCAGCGACAGCACCAGATAGAGAAGCAGCCCAAGAAGGAGCATGTTCAACTGGAAATTGAGCGCTTCCTTGCCGTGCTGATCCACATGCGGGGATTCATGGCGCTTGGCTAACCACAAAACTAAGGGCACGACAAAGCCGAGGTTAGCCAGCAGCACCGCCCCGATGGCACCGCCGATATGACAAGCGAAGGCCAGCCATTTTTCTTGTTCCGAAGTCATACGGTCCCGCTCCGAGAAAGGGGATTGGCCACCCCAGCAAGAGCCCCCTAGACGCAATGTCGCCGATATTCGGACAACTCCAGAAGAGGCTATGAACACAATTGCCATAGCCCTTGCACCAAAGAATACGCCCGGACACAGTGTTCGTGGAGTGTGGTAGGAAGCTGAAAGGATGCGGTCTTGGTTACGCAAGAAGTCGGGGCCATGGCACGCATTGCGCGTTTCCGTGTAAGCCAGTGGCGAAAACCCTCGCTTAGACATGGCGAACATCTTCCCGTGCCTGGCCATCAATGACCAGTCGGCATGAGGGAAGGGCTTGCAGGAAACGGCGGCCGTAAGGTTTGGTGAGAATGCGCGGATCCAGGATAACCACGCGGCCGGTATCGGTTTTGCAGCGAATGAGCCGGCCGAAACCCTGTTTTAGTTTGATGACCGCCAGTGGTATCTGGTATTCGTGGAAGGGGTGACCGCCTGCTTCCCGGATGGCCTCTATCCTGGCTTCGATGAGCGGGCGATCGGGCACGGCAAAGGGCAGGCGGGTAATAATCACCGTTTGCAAGGCCTCTCCCGGCACGTCCACACCCTGCCAAAAACTCTCCACGCCAAAAAGCACCGCGTTACCTGCTTCTCGAAAGCGTTGCACCATCTGCTGGCGGGGTAAGCTCTCGCCTTGGCAGAAGAAGGGGTAGCCATGCTCCGCAAACCAATTGCGCAATTGCTCGGCCAGGCGTTGCATCTGCTCGGTGTTGGTGAAAAGTACGAATGTCCGACCACCGCTGGCCGACACATACTGCTCAATATAACGCCGCAACGCCTGCTCATGTGCTTCGGGCTCCTGGGCGGGGTCAGGCAGATTGCGGAACAGGTGTAATTCGGCTTGGCGACGGTAATCGAAGGGACTGCCCAGCTGTAAGGTCTTGCCACCAGTGAAGCCCAGCCGCTCAACGAAGAAAGCAAAACCTCCCTCTCCAGGTGCCGTGCTCAGCGTGGCACTGGTGAGGATGACGGATGGGATGTGCTCGAAAACATGTTCGCGCAATGCGGAACCGACGTGGATCGGTGCCGAGGCGAGCGTTATTCGTGGTTGGCTGCGGGCAAAATTGCGCTCCAGCCAGTAGACTTGGTTATCCAGGCGTTGGTCGAGCCAGGCATTGACGAGATCGGCAAAATCGGTGCAGCGTTTGGCGGCAGCCTGGAATTCAACGCGCAGCTCATCGGCGGCGAGGCGACTGGCGAGCTTGTACAAACGATTCGCCAGGACGCGCAGCTCCAAGGGCAAGGAGGCGGGAATCTGGATCGGCTCGCGGATACGCAAGGTCTGCGCGGGGGCGTGTTGCCGGGAAGCAAGGCGTGTGGACCGGCTACCGTTTGTGCCGTTCGCCGCAGAAGGCTGCCAGCGGGTCAGGGCATTGAAAAACTCCTCGGCGGCCTGTCGTACCACAGCCACCTGATCGCGCGTCTCGGCGTCGCCGAGGGCAGCTAACAAGCCGCGTCCCGATTTTGGCGAGAACAGCCGATTGAGCAGAAAGTTTATTTGCCCACTGGTCAGGCTCACACCGAAATGTTCCGCCGCCACATCCTCCAGCGTGTGGGCCTCGTCGAAAATGACCGCCTCGTAATCAGGCAATAACGCAGCTCCGTCGCTGCTGCGACGTAATGCCAGGTCGGAGAAGAATAGGGCATGGTTGACCACTAAGAGTTGCGCTTGGCGGGCGAGTTGACGCGAGCGAAAGTAAAAGCAGCTATCGTAATGCGGGCAGCGCCGCCCCAGGCAATTGTCACTATCACTGGCCACCTGATCCCAAACACTAGCCAGGGGCTGAAAGTCGAGGTCGCTGAGCGTGCCATCTTCTGTAATGTTCGCCCAGCGCACCAACCGCGCCAACTGCGCCAACTCTTCCTGCTTTTCAAAGAGCGAACCCGCACGCGGAGCAGCGACTAGGAGTCGGCGACGGCTAAGGTAATTCGAACGCCCCTTGAGTAGCCCTGCTGTGAATGGCTCGGGTAAAGCGCGCCGCAGCAGGGGAATGTCTTTCTGAACCAGCTGCTCCTGCAGACTAATGGTGTGTGTCGAAACCAGCACCCGGCAATCTTTGTGCTGCTGCGCAAACGCAATGGCTGGAACCAGGTAAGCAAAACTCTTCCCTACCCCAGTCCCCGCTTCCACCAGAAGATGCCGGCGAGCCTGAAACGCTTCGCTCACCGCTTCGGCCATGGCCAGTTGCTGGGGCCGGCATTCGTAATTGCCCAGAGCACGGGCAATATAACCACCAGGACCAAGCGCCTGTGCGATACTGTACCCCATACCGCTTATTGTCCGCGATAAATGGTTGCTGGCCAAGTCGTGTTCCGTCCGTATGATAAGCGCTATCCTCGGGTCGTTGGAGGGCTTGGCAATGAGCGCGAATCGAGATGTTGCAAATCCCCCCGTAAGGCAAGCGGGTAAGTGGTCCAGGCTCCGCAGATTGATCGTTGTGTCTAGCAAATGGTTAGCCATCTCCCTCCTGGTGCTGGGTGGGTACTGGCTAGTGCGGGGATGGTACTTGCACACGCATGGCTACGCTCAGTTGGCGGAAGCAGTAGCCCAGACCAATCGTGATTTTCCTGGCTGGACATGGCGAGAGTTGCGTGCCGAGTTGCTACGCCAACCGGACGCCGATCGGGGTGCCTTGCTGCTGGAACAGCTTTATGACAAAGTGCTAGCCAAGCAGATCGAATTACCCTTTGGCCAGGGAACACTCGATAGCTTCACGCTGCCATGGGCTCTGGGCCATTACCCTGGCAGTTCGCTTCGGCAAGCAATCAAAGCTCGACAGCCACTCCGCAGGCCAGCAGCTACCAACAAAGTTCTGGCCGAACTCGAGGACTTGCGTCGGGAATTGCACAAGTTCCGCGGGATACCTGCGGGTGGTCGTCTAGATGAGAAAGCGCCAGATTTCTGGAGGATGCCGAAGCACCATAGCATGTGCAAACTTCTCGGACAAGCAGCGGTTTTATGGGCACTGGAGGAGTTAGCAGCGGGCCGGCCCCAGCAGGTTTTGGAATATGCAGAGGTATTACTCGGGTTGGCTAATGCTATACGACGGGAGAAATTTGTGCTGGCAGTTGTCCTCTGCCACGAACTGGAGCTCAAAGCGGCCCGCTTGGTGGAACTAACACTGGCTCATGAGCAGGTGCCTAAAGCTAGCCTGGCGCGACTCCATAGCCGTTTTATTGAGGCGCTTCGACACCCTACCTTGGTGGACGTGCTGTGGGGTGAACGCGCCAGGCTTTACGATCTCATGGAACGGCTGGATCACGATCCAGAAGAACTACAGGAACTGCACGACTACTTTGCCGGCCTCGAGGCACGGAATCCCTTCCGCGGACAGATAACTTGGACGCAGCGCGCTCTGGAGCACGCAATGGCGGCGCTTGGGTACTGGAAGTTGTATGCCAACTTGCCAGCCACGCGGGCAAAGTCGCTTGGTTACTTCAATCAGGCCATACGTCTCGCTGAACTCCCGGGTGAGCAATTCCTTTTGGAGCTGGGCCGATTCGAAATGGCGTGGCGCGTCGGGCCCGCATACCGCTCTCCGTGGTGCCCGACCGTCATCTGCCTGCTTGACTTTGGCTGCCAGGCCACCCTTACAGAAATTTACGAAACGGTGAGGCTCCGGCAGGAGTGTCTGGAAGCAACCGTATTGGGGATTGCTTACGAGCGTTATCGCCTGAAAGAAGGGCGCTGGCCAGCACGCTTGCGTCAATTGCCTGCAGAATGGCTTCCGCAGTTGCCGCCTCCACAGCTGGAGCAGCATTTGCAAGTTTTCTCGTTGCCCGAAGGCCTCGTCATTTGGGCTGACAGGCCTCCGCAATTCGGGCGACGGCAGTTTCTGATGACTACGTGGGACCACTTCCTCTCCCAGGACAATACATTCCTGTTGCTGGAACCCGAAGACCGTCTGTCCAGCAAGCGGCGTGATTTATAGGCTGGCTAGAGGTGTTTGAAACCCACGAAGGGACAATGGAGTAATTCATGACGAAGATGGGCGAGGATAGCGCAAGACGTGAGGAACGGGAATTAGTGCGGGCGTGCCTGCGGGGAGATGCGCTGGCTACCTGCCGATTGGTCGCGCGGTTTCAGCGGGATGTGTATGCAGTGTGCCTGCGTCTGCTGGGCCATGTCCAGGATGCCGAGGAAGTAACTCAGGAAGTCTTCTTGCGTGTGTTTCGGAGCCTGCGCTGCTGGGATAAGACCCGCCCGCTACGTCCGTGGATTCTGGCAATTGCGGTGAATCGCTGCCGCTCCTGGTTGCGTCAGCGCCCCCGGACTAAGCCGTTGACCGACGGCTTGCAGATGCCAAGGTACGACGGCCCTGGCGAAAGTCTGTGGGAACTGCAGGAAGCTCTGGAGGAGGCGCTGCGCCAGCTCCGTGAGGAATATAAGCTGGTGTTCGTGCTCTACCACGACCGCCATCTGGCCTACGAAGAAATCGCCGAGGTCATCGGCCGACCCGTGGGCACGGTCAAAACCTGGCTGCACCGCGCACGCCTAGAACTGCTGGATTATTTGCGCCGACGAGGTTGGAGCAATGAACTGGCCGTCTACGTGCCAAGCCTGCTACCGCTGGACTCAAGCGCTGCTGGACGGTGAAGCCGAGTCATTGCCCTGCGAATTAGCGGCGCATTTGCAAAACTGCACCACTTGTTATCAGCGCTGGTACACAGCCCAGTGCTTGCGTCGTTTTTTGCAAGCTTGGCCAGTTCCCGAGCCGGCAGTGCTTCCGAATCAGATTGCCCATAAGATCTTAGCCGATCGTCAAGCACGGCAGGTGGAGCGGCTGCGCTTAATGTTAGCCGCCAGTTTGGTAGTTACGCTGCTGGCATTGGTAGGCCTGAGCAGTCTCGGCGAACTCGGGCCTAGTATCCCAGCGTGGCCTGTAGCCAGCCAGGAAATCGGCGTCCAGCCTTTCGGCACACTGGCCAGCCACTCCGTTCCCGCAGATAGACAGCCCCTAACACCCCTGGCGCCAGCACAGGCGGAAGTATCTCCCCTCGCCGAGGTTGTGGCCGGCAGTTTCGCAGGGCCAGATCTGGCTTATTGGTTCCTGCCCATCGCGCTCCGCCGAGACGTCGAAGACGTGCTGGACTTGGTCTCTCCCGTCTTTGCGATGGCCAGCGAGTCGCAGAGCACGAGTTTTCAGGTTGGCTCGTTGTTGGTAGATTGGTCATCCATTGAAAGCCTGTGGCTCCCCGTGTGGGATGCCGGGCAAAATGGTCTGCGCTTGTTCCGCAACCTGATCCCGCCGATTGCAAACCAATCGAATTCCTAGAAGTCGTTCCTCGATTGACGGGGACTCGCGCAAGGGGTGAAGTATCTGGGATTGCAAACCAATCGAATTCCTAGAAGTGGTCCTCGCCCCAGCCGCTCTTTTGTGGTTTGGCCTCCGCGACACGGTGGACGCCCTGTGGATTGGCTAAGTAGCGGATCAGCCTGGCCACGCCCTTGCGGCAGCTTCGCCCCTCGGAACATTTCGAATATTACTGCGAATGTCTGCTGCCGTATTTGTCGTGCAAACTCCGCAATCAATGGCACACCAATTACCCTGCCTGCCAGCCACAAGTATTGGTAACCGTGTTGAGCCAAAGCTGGAATCTGGCCTTGCTCGTTCCCAAGGTGTTTGCGGTCTCGCGATGCGTTTTCTTGTACACACCTGATGATCCCGGCATTGCGACCAAGGTGAATATCGTGCGGAATCTGTTACGGCGATTCACCGACATAAGCAACGATGAGTGGCTGCCTTTTCATGACGGGAGCATGTTGGCCACTTTTCGCCAGCTCGAAGTCTGACAAGAATGCCCGCCCGAAAAACTCCTCGTAGATATCACGCCTGGGAAGAAGCCCATGTCGCT
>BEIM01000161.1 GCA_002898995.1 bacterium HR36 | reverse complement strand
AGAGTTCGACTTGGTACGGCCAGCAAAGCGCAGCGCGGGCACGAAACGTGCAAACGGTAGCAAGCACGTTCGTCCAGCGAAGGCACCGCAGCGGCGCGCGTCAGCCCGCCGTGGGTGGACCTCGTGCCAGCAGCCAGATAAGATTTTGTTCAGTGCGTACCTGGTCTTCGCACAACCGCACGAACGAACAGGCGCGGCGGGCGTTAGCGCCTGGTGGCGTGTACATGGTGCGGCAAACACACGCGCAAAGGTGGCTGGGGAAACGCGTAGGCAATGGCCTATGCTGCCGAGGGCGGCCAGCCCTGCGCTGGTCGAAGTTCATGCTGCCCGTGGTCATAAAAAGTGGAGATTATTGAGGCTCGCAAGAGCTTGACATTTGGGCGCCAGCGAAATAACATTTGCAAGAATATGAGCCTTGAGCTGTGCTAGGCCACCGTTCAATCAGAGGTCGGAACAACCGAGCTGGTAGAGTGCGTGGCCAGCAAACCAATGATGAGGCGGGTGGACATGCGGCAACTGGCACTTAGCCTGGGGCTAGGCCTTAGCCTGCGTTCATGACGCAGGTCCCAGGCAGGGTGCCGTTTTTCTTCGAGAGAACTTGACGAGCCCTGGGACCTGACGGTTGCCAGGGCTTTTTCATTTACGCTCGCCAAGCTCAACAGGGCGAATTATCCCCGACAGAACACGTATAAAGGTGGGCGCGGAAGACAGGACTAAGCGAATATAAGGAGCGGGTCATGGGCGAAAACAATCGGGTGATCATTTTCGACACGACGTTGCGCGATGGAGAGCAGTCGCCCGGCGCAAGTATGAACTTGGAGGAGAAGCTCGAAGTAGCCCGGGCGTTGCGGGATCTGCGAGTGGATGTGATCGAGGCTGGGTTTCCTATTGCTTCGCCGGGCGACTTTGAAGCGGTGCAGGCGGTCGCACGGGCGATCGAAGGACCGATCATTTGTGGACTGGCGCGGTGTCGGCCGGAAGATATTGACCGCGCGGCCGAAGCGCTCCAACCGGCGGCACGCAAACGGATCCATGTTTTTCTAGCCACCAGTGCCATTCACCGCGAGTTCAAACTCCGCATGACCAAGGAAGAAATCCTGCGTTGGGCCGTCGAGGGCGTGAAGCGGGCCAAGGACTACTGCGAGGATGTGGAGTTCTCCCCAGAGGATGCCGCACGCACCGAACTGGATTTTTTGTGCGAGGTGGTGGAAAAGGCGATCGAGGCAGGCGCCACCACCATCAACATCCCCGATACCGTCGGCTATGCTATGCCCCAGCAGTACGGGCAAATCTTTCGCTATTTGCGGGAGCATGTGCGGGGCATTGACAAAGTCGTACTGAGCGCTCACTGCCATGACGATCTGGGATTAGCGGTGGCCAACAGCCTGGCGGCACTTTTGGAAGGAGCGCGGCAAGTCGAATGCACCATTAACGGCATCGGCGAACGCGCAGGGAATTGTGCCCTGGAAGAAGTCGTGATGGCGCTGAAAGTGCGGCAAGATTTCTTCGGTTTGACCACGCAGATTGATACGCGGCGGCTGTATCCGACCAGTCGGCTGGTGTCCACCATTACCGGGCTGCAGGTGCAGCGTAATAAAGCCATTGTCGGGCAAAACGCGTTTGCGCACGAAGCAGGCATTCATCAACACGGCATCTTGGCCCATCAGGCGACCTACGAGATTATGAAGCCGGAAGACGTCGGCCGCAGCTCTAGCGACCTGGTCTTAGGTAAGCATTCGGGGCGCCATGCGCTGCGGGCTCATGCCGAGCGGCTCGGTTATCATCTGGGTGAAGAACAGCTCGACCGCGTCTTCGAGGCCTTCAAACGCCTGGCGGACAAGAAAAAGACCATTTACGATGCCGATTTGCAGGCACTGATTGAGGGTATTCTGCATGATGGCCGGCCGGAAATGTGGAAACTGGTGGCGTTTCACACCAGTGCTGGTTCGGGAGTGATACCGACGGCAGCGGTGTGCGTGCAGCGTGCGGATGGCCAACAATTTCAGGATGCCGCCTGCGGCGATGGGCCGATTGACGCGGTGTTTCGCACTTTGATGCGCATTACCGGTATTGCGGCGCAGTTGCGGGATTTCCAAGTGCGCTCGGTTTCGCAGGGCGAAGATGCCCAAGGCGAGGCCACCGTCGAGGCGGAGTATCGCGGCCGACTGTATCGCGGTCGGGCAACCAGCACCGACATCATCGAAGCGGGCGCCCTGGCTTTTGTTAGTGTGCTTAACCAGATTGCCTGGCGCGAACATGCGGGCGTGTCCACTGCCCCAGTAGCCGAAACCATCTCCCAGCCGTAACCCGCTAAGCTACTTGTCCGGACTGCCCGGTAGCCTCTCCCAAACCACCAGGAGCATGGTGGTTTCATTGGGGCGGACGATGACTTCGCGGTCTGTTTGCCAGCCGGTCAGCGGATGAACGAAGCGCAGTCGGTACGTTGCCGGCGTTATACCAGCCAACTGAAATTCGCCTCGCTCATTGGTCACGGCAAAGAAGCGATGCGGCAGCGCGAACAAATAGGCACGCATCCACGGGTGCAGTGGGCAGCCGACAATAATCGGCCCACGCTGCGCTTGAAATCGGTGAACAATAGGGGTGCCTGGCCCGGCCGTTGCATTGATATGATTGGCGGGCAAGCTAGTTACAGTCTGCACGCCGTGATTGCACGTGTCATTGTTTTCGAAGCGAACTTCCTGCCCCGCAAGGACTCCCGCGACACGTGGCCGAAACCGGAGGTTTACCTGGTCAATCACCACTGCCTCTTTTGGTAGGTCGGCTTGTAAAGCTGGCGGGTTTTCCAGGTAAACAAACACTTCGTGCACTCCGCGATTCTGTGGATGCACTTCCAGGTCAACAATTTCCAGGATACTCCCTTCGTTGGTTTCGACCCGACGTGGTGGCGGGACTTGGCCGGTGAAACGCACCAAGCCTGCGATTTGCCCGAACCGGCGAGCTGGTTCTCCAGCGTACGCTGCTGACAGCCAACGCCCAAGGCGAATTTCTTCCTCATGAGAGTGGCAGCCGTGGCATACAATGCCTGTGAAAAGTAAGCCGACCAGCAAGAATAAGCTGACTGCCACTATAACAGGCTGCCGGGCGTACACCAGCCCGTGCTGTGCCTTGCCTGAAAACCGGGTCGCACGCCGTGGGCTGCCAGGTAAGAGAGGTCCGGTCCGGCGGAATCGGACCAGCGGCTCGAATGAGTCAATCGCCTGGCCAGCGTGGCCCTGCCGTGCCGAACCAGCGCTGCTGTCAGCCATCTTCAGCATCCGTGCATTCGAGGAGTAGTCATGGTGCAGCTGCCGATTTACCTCGACAATCATGCTACGACTCGCTGCGATCCGCGGGTTCTTCAGGCCATGCTGCCGTATTTTACCGAGAAATATGGCAACGCTTCCAGTATCAACCATATTTTCGGCACCGAGGCTCATGAAGCGGTGGAACAGGCCCGGCGGCAGGTCGCAGCGCTGATTGGCGCGGCGGAGAACGAAATCATCTTCACCAGCGGAGCCACCGAAAGCAACAACCTGGCCCTGAAAGGCGTGGCCCGCATGTATCGCCACAAGGGCAATCACATCATTACGGTGGCGACTGAACACAAGGCGGTGCTCGATCCTTGCAAACGCCTGGCCCACGATGGCTACGAGGTAACCGTGCTGGCGGTGGACGAACTGGGGGTGGTTGATCCGCAATGCGTGGCAGAAGCAATCCGGCCGCAAACCATTCTGGTCAGCGTGATGCTGGCCAATAATGAAATTGGCACCATCCAGCCGCTGGCCGAGATTGGCCGCATTTGCCGCGAAAAAGGCGTTTTGCTGCACACAGACGCTGCCCAGGCGGTGGGCAAGATTCCCGTAAATGTGGACGAGTTGCAGGTGGACTTGCTAAGCCTTTCCGGGCACAAGATCTACGGGCCCAAAGGCATCGGTGCCTTGTTTGTCCGCAAGCGTGATCGCCGGGTTCGCCTAGAACCGCAGATAGATGGTGGGGGGCAGGAATCCGGCTTGCGTTCCGGGACGTTAGCTGTGCCACTCATTGTTGGCCTGGGGGCAGCCTGCCAACTGTGCCGGGAACTCATGCCTCAAGAAGCGCTGCGCGTAAAGCAACTCCGGGATCGACTCTGGCAAGGTATCCGCGAGGGTTTAGACGGTGTGCGCCTCAACGGCCATCCTGTGCAACGGCTGCCGAATAATCTCAACGTGAGTTTTGCCGGCGTCAAAGGCGAAGCATTGCTGTTGGCGATGAAAGACGTCGCCATCAGCACCGGCTCGGCGTGCACGACGGCCCGGCTCGGTCCCAGTCACGTGCTCAAGGCTATTGGGCTCGACGACGAACTGGCTGATGCGAGCGTCCGCTTCGGCTTAGGGCGTTTCAATACCGAAGAAGAAATCGAATGGGTCATCGGCCAGGTGATTGATACCGTCCGCCGCTTACGGCGCTACGCGACTGTCTGGGAACTCCGCCCCAGCAACGCCACCGTGTGAATTTGGCAACCTCCTGCTGAAACCTCCTGGGGCGGCCACGAAGCCAAGCCGATGCGGTTCGGCATCCCTCAGCCAAGCAGGTCAACGGGTTAGTACGGTGAACCAAGCAGGACAAGCCTGCCTTTTTGCAGAGAGCCAAATCGGTTCGGGGTTGTACGTGGATGTTATTTTCCCTGGCCCCGTGGACAAGGCTTGGCGTTATGCGGTTCCCGAGGAGTTGGCGCGACAGGTGGAAGTAGGCAAGCGCGTGCTGGCGCCATTTGGCCGGGGCAATCATACCATGGCAGGCTATTGCGTCGCCGTGACATCCCAGCCCCCGCCCGTCGCCGCCAAACCTATTCGACGGGTGCTAGACGCTATGCCGCTAATGAGTCCCGCACTGCTTCAGCTCACGCGCTGGTTAGCAGAATATTATTTGTGTCCGTGGGGCGAAGTGTTGCAAGCAGTTGTGCCGAGACCGGCACGGCTGCATGCGGGTACGCGGGAACGGATCTTCGTAGAAGCAGTAAGGCCTTCCCTGGCCGAGGGCGGCGTGAGCGCGCTCACGCCCCGGCAACAGGCAGTCTATTCAAGGTTACTGCAAGCAGGCCAGCCGCTAGAGCTCCGCGAACTGCTACGCCAGGCGAATTGCGGGCCGACCGTAATTCGGAATCTCATCCGTAAAGGCTATGTGCGGGAAGTACGGCAACGCACCCCGACCACCACGCCGCAGATCCCTGAAGCTACGCCGCCTGCTCAGCTCGAGCTTACGCCAGCACAACGCGACGCCTTGCAAGCCATCGAACAGGCTTTGGACGCCAACCGATTCCAGGCCTTCCTTCTTTTTGGCGTCACCGGTAGCGGCAAAACGGAAGTATATTTGCGAGCGATCCAAAAGGTGGTCGCCTCGGATAAACAAGCGATCGTCCTGGTGCCCGAGATTAGCCTGACCCCGCAAACCATTGAGCGATTTCGTGGGCATTTTCCCCGCATCGCCGTTTTGCATAGCCATCTGACTGACGCAGAACGTGCAGGGTTCTGGCGGCAGATCGTGGCCGGCGAAGCGGACGTGGTTATCGGCGCTCGCAGTGCCATTTTCGCTCCGACTCGGCAGCTCGGCCTGATTGTGGTGGACGAAGAACACGAACCCAGTTTCAAACAGGAAACTGCTCCCCGCTACCATGCCCGCGATGTGGCGGTTAAGCGCGCACAGCTGGAGAATATTCCCGTGATCCTCGGCTCCGCTACGCCAGCGCTGGAAAGCTGGCACAATGCCCAGCTCCGCCGCTACACGTTACTCCAATTACCTTGTCGTGTTCTGGATCGTCCGTTGCCTCCTGTGCACGTGATTGATATGCGGCACGAAGTCCCACGCCCCTACAGGAGCGGGGAACGCCAGCCCGCCGAGTTACGACGATTTCGTGCCATCAGCCCCGCCTTGGAAGAAGCCATCCACTCAGCGTTGGCCAGCGGCGGCCAGGTAATCCTGCTTTTAAACCGCCGCGGATTCGATACGTACATTCTCTGCCCGGCCTGCGGCTATGTAGTGCAGTGTCGGTTTTGTAGCGTCGCCCTGACTTACCACCGCGACTTTGACACGAGCGGCAGACGTCGGCCCGCCGCGATTGAACGGGCTGTTTGCCATTATTGCGGTTACGAGCAACCACCACCAGTTCGTTGTCCCCAATGCGACCTGCCTGCGATCCGGCATTACGGATTAGGTACGCAAAAACTGGAAGCGGAGCTGAACGCGCTTTTTCCCGAGGTGCCTAAAAGCCGCATGGATAGCGACGTGATGCGTCGGGGGCAGCGGTATGGAGCGGTGTTGGATGCCTTTCGGCGGGGCGAGATTCGCATTTTGTTCGGCACCCAGATGATCGCTAAAGGGCTGGATTTCCCACAGGTGACGCTGGTCGGCGTTGTGAACGCGGATACAGCGATGTACCTTCCCGATTTCCGCGCCGCCGAACGAACTTTTCAACTCCTGGCCCAGGTAGCGGGGCGAACCGGTCGCGGTGAACGCGGCGGTAAAGTGCTAGTCCAGACTTTTAATCCCGAGCATCCGTGCGTTCGTCTGGCGGCAGCTCACGACTATGTCAATTTCGCCCAGCAGGAATTAGCTGCCCGCCGTCCCCTCGGTTATCCTCCGTTTGGCCGCATGGCCCGGCTCGTTGTGCGTAGCCGCGATGATTTGCTCGCGCAACAATCCGCCCAGCACATTGCTGAACAACTTCGCAGTCTCCTGGCGCAACTGCAACAGCGCGAACCAATGGCTGCCGTGCAAATCTTCGGCCCGGCTCCGTGCCCCTTACACCGCTTGCGCAGCTACTACCGCTACCAGCTATTGGTGCTGACCCCGCGCGTCGCCTGGCGCAACTGGCTCCTCCGCGAAACCCTTCGCCGAATCACTCTCCCCCAATCCGCCGACTATTCCCTTGATATTGACCCGCTCAACGTCCTGTGAAAACCCTAGCTGTGCTTCACAGTTACCCAACTGCCTTGCTTGTTGCCCAAACCAATGGACAACTCGGCTGTGCGAGCAATGGCGCCTCATAAGTCTCGTAAGTACGGTACACACCGCTGCAAACCGCTCGACGGAGACAGAGCGCGGCCATATGATGGGGCTGCCGCTTGCTGCAAAGCGGCGAGCGATTCGGGTAAGAGTTGGCCCACTGGCCAGGTGATGGAAAGGCCAGGGGACGCGCCAAAGTTGACTTGGATTTTTTCCTTGACGTTAGGCGATGGGCCGAGTAGCATAAGCGTTTAGGCGCAAGTATCTGCAAATCTTGGCGTCTAGAAGTCTGAAGAATTTGGGAGGGACTGCCATGAAGTTAGCACGGCGGGACTGGCTGAAAGTAGGGGCTGGCGCTTTGCTCTCCGGGACGGTTCTGGGGGATGCCGGTCTTGGCACTGTTGGCGAAGATGTCAGCCAGCAGGTCCAGCGCTGGAATCGGAATCCTCCACGACCTGCATTTCGACCAGGCACAAGTACGGTAACCTCTTCGTCACTGCGGGCGGCTAACCATCGCTTCGGCTACGAAGTAGCCATTGCACCGGACCAAGCCATTGCTACGCCGTTGGTGGTAGGCAATCGGGTGTATGTGGGCAGCGGCTTTAGCGGTCATACGTTTCATTGCCTGGATGGGGAAACGGGCAGAGTTTTGTGGACGGCTCAGCTGA
>BEIM01000160.1 GCA_002898995.1 bacterium HR36 | reverse complement strand
GAATTCGTCCGATGCGCGGGCAGATCGTGCTCCTGCGCACCGCTGTGCCGCTGCTGCATCACATTATCATGGGCGGCGAAGAATATCTCGTACCTCGTCGCGATGGCCGGATTCTCGTTGGCTCTACCGTCGAGGATGTTGGTTTCGACAAGCGGACGACCGCGGCAGCCATCAGGCATCTGTTGAGCACCGCCCTCTCCTGGGTACCTGCACTGAGTCAGGCGACCGTGGAACGCACGTGGGCCGGGTTGCGTCCCGGCAGCCCGGATGGCCGGCCCTTTATCGGACCCGTTCCCGGTTACGCCAACCTCTATCTGGCTGCCGGACACTTCCGCTCCGGTATTACGCTTTCTCCCGGCACCGCCTTGGTGCTTACCGAGCTAATCTTGGGGCAAGCTCCTAGCATTCCGGTGGAGGCGTTTCGTGTCGAACGGCTCGCTACTTAACCCAGGCAGCTGGGCGCAAAACTTAGAATGGCGCGCGAGGCAACTCCATGAACGGTCGCAATACACTAAGTCCCGCGGAGGCCGCCCAAGAATACGTCCGGCTGTTAGAGCTTATCAGTCAGTTTTTCGATAAATCCTCGCCCCGGGAATTCACGCGCGAGCCTATTCTTTACGCGGCAGCGGTGGTGCGGAACTATCTGCTCCGGTGTCTCGAGGAACCGCAATCCCCCTGGCAGCATGTGGCGGTGATCGGCGGCGGGGGCGCCGGCAAAAGCACCGTCGTCAACATTCTGCTCGGCGAGCGCCTGGCCGAAGCTAATCCCCAAGCCGGTTATACCCGCCATCCCTCCGCCTTTTGCGAGCAGGTGGATCACTGCCGCCACGTACTCCCACGGCTGCGCCCTATCCCAAACCCGGTTCCCGCTGATGTGGATGATGACATTTACGATATCCGCTGCCGCACTCAGGGACGTCTCCCGACTACCCTTATTATTTGGGATACCCCTGACGTTACCACGATTCATGCCGCGCACTATACGCACCGTGTATTAGAAGTGCTGGGCCTGGCCGATGCCGTTATTTATGTCGCTTCCGCTCAGCGCTATAACGATGTCGTCCCCTCGCTCTATTTCTCGCTGTGCAGACAATCCGGCAAACCAACGATCGCTTGCCTGACTAAGATCCCCGAGCGCGAGACGGAAAATATTTTGTGCGATTTTCAGGAAAAAATCCTGGGCCCGGCCTCGGCGCATATTCCTTGCATTGTCATTCCCTATATGTCGGCGGATGCCCTGTGTAATCCCGATATCACTCAACCTTATCGCCAGCAGCTTCTCCAGGCACTGGAAAAATGGTTCGGCGCCACTGAGGAATCCCGAGGAAACAGTGGGCTTACCGCGCACGCCTCTGCTGCTCCCCATAAGGAGGGCGCCTACGGATGGCGCGGCAAAACCTGCCGTCAGATTCTTCAGTATCTCGCAAATTCTGAGGCCCATTGGCGGAACTTGTTGCAACCGGAATTAGTAGCCTTGCAACAATGGCGCCAGCTGGTGCAGCAATGCCACCAGGCTATTTTGCAACGCTACCGTCAGGAGTTCTTAGCAGCAGAGCGGTTACCGATATTCGATGAGGCTATGGTGCGTCTGCTGGAGATATTAGAGGTGCCCATCGTAAGTAACGTGCTGGCGATTTTGCGTTTGCCGTGGACATTACTCGGTTCGCTGCTGGGAAAAGCCAGAACGGCTGGGCGCGGTGGCCCGCTGCAACAAGAGCAGGAAAGCTTGGAAAACGCCGTGCGCACTGCGTTGGGACAGTTATGGTACGAAGTGCAGCGGCGACAGCACGACAGCGCTTTTTGGATGCGCTTGCGTCAGGGCCTCGACCCGAACTCCAGACCCGATGCGCAAATACTAAGTCTGTTGCGAACCCGTTTCGCTGCTTACGAGCGGGCACGCAACGACTGCATTGAAACTATAGCCCGCAGTATTTATGCCGACTTAGAGTCTCGTCCGATGGCGCTCAATGCACTCCGAGGTATTAAACTAAGCCTGGAGCTGGGAAGCATAGGCGGAATCTTGCTGACCGCGGGGATTAATGTGTGGGATTTCGTGCTCGTCCCCTTAGCCACCTCCGCTATCCAGGCCATTGCCGAAGTGCTCTCCCAGGGATATGTCGTAGCCCAACGCGAGGCGGCGAAACAAATGCAATGGCAGTTAGTAGCCCAGCACGTCCTCGAACCGGTGCAGCAGGCGATTTTTGCCCAGGAAGCTATCAGGGATTGGTTGCGTCTCGAGAAGGGGTTTGCGGAAATGGCGCGTTGGCGGGAAAAGTTAGCACACGGGCTCAGTTCGGGCTACGGTGTCTAATTGGCCAGGGAGATGTGCTTATGACTGAAGAGAGGTGGAGTGGATTTGTGCAGGAAGTTGCGGAAGAAACCCGGCGTTTAGCCGAGCTCAGTGCCCGCTGGCTCCAGCGCCCGCATCGCTGGCCTTATGATGCTCAACAACTCCGCTCTTTTCAGGAGTTGAGCCAAGAGTTGCAGCGCGTCGCTTCCAGGTTGGCATCGGAGGAAATATTTGCGATTGTCGTCTTTATGGGTGGCACAGGTGTTGGGAAATCAACCCTTCTCAATGCTTTAGCTGGCGAACCGATATCCGAAACGAGCTCGCGGCGTCCGACGACAAATGTTCCCGTGTGTTATATCCATCAAGCTATGCCGCGGGATAAATTGCCCGCGCCCATTTTGCAAAATGTGAAGACACACGCCCATGATGCGCTCCGGCAGAAAGTTCTGGTAGATACCCCCGATATGGATACCACTAAGGAGGAGAATTGGCGGCTGCTGGAAAAAATTCTCGAGCATGCAGATATAGTCCTCTATGTCGGGTCGCCGGAAAAATACCACGATGATTTAGGCTGGCAGTTATTCGGCAAGTTTAGTAAACACAAAGCATTCGCTTTTATCCTCAACCGTTGGGACGAATGCGCCGATCGCGAAAAAATCGGCAAAGCGCCGGATGAGGATTGGCTCGCAGACCTCCGGCGGGAGGGATACACTAACCCGCGCACTTTCCGCACCAGCGCCAAATGGTGGCTCGAAAAGCCCACTAAGGAGCTGCCGCAAGGTGAACAGTTTCAGGACTTTAAGCGCTGGCTGGAAGCGGAACTAGCCTCTAAGGAATTGATCGCCATTCACCAAAAAAATCTCGCATCCTTGCTCCACGAGGTGATTCAGTGTGGCGAAAAGTTAGCAGATTCTGCGACCCTATCACGGGATAATCTTTGGCGCGCTTGGGATCAAGTTATTCGCGAAAAAATTGACGAATACCTTGCGCGCTGTATGCGATTTCTACAAGAGCGGCAGGCAGATTTAGACAAATTCGTGAGGGCGGAAAGTCTGCAAGGAATTCCCGGCTGGTGGGCATCTGTCAGCCGGCTGGTGCGCAAGCCGGCGTTAGGGCAGGGTGCGCTGTCCTGGTTTCGCCTGAAACGCCCGCGACCTAACGGCAGGGAGTCCACTTCCACTCCTGATGAAGAAGCGAACCTCTCTAGCCGAGACTTAGAGGAAAAGCTCACGCGCCATTTCGGGGAGGATTATTTGCGCTATTTCGGCGAGGATCTGCGGACGAGTTTGCTGGTAGCTTCAGAAACCCAAGGGCTGCCGGCGGTGGTGGCGGAGGCAGCGTTGCGGGAACTCGCTGACCGCAATTGGCTAGTCTTTTGGAAAGAACAAATGCGTAGCGCCACACAAGAGGCACTGGCCAACTTATGGCAACCGACTGGCTGGAAGGGCCGATTGCGGAACCTGCTGGCGCGTTGGCTCCCTGGACGCTTGTGTTGGCTGACGGGATTTGCTGGGTTATGTGTGCTCATGTATCGCATGTTTTTTGCGGCGACCGGGCATTCTCCAGGTTTGTGGGACGTCTTCTATATTCTGCTGCCGTTCTTTTTGGCGGAGTGGCTGAGTTTCCGCATAGTCTGGTGGTTATCGCCTCGCAACGGCCAGGCCGTCGCATCCTTGATCCGGGAACGGCTCCAGGAACGCGCCCGCGAGCATTTCGCACTTTTGTATCGAAGGGTATTGGACAATGCGGTAAATCAAGTGGAGCAGGAGGTGGCGGAGCTTAGAAATATCGTGAGGGCGGCCCAGGACCTACGGAAGCGCATCCAGGCCCATAGTCAAGCTGTGGAGGAACTGACAAGGTTATATGCCGCCAGATAAAACCTAAGGTGGTGGGGACCTTTTCGCGGCGGGGACAAAACGGTAAGGCACAGTGTTAGGTGTTTCTTCAGGAGGATATTCGTACGGCAAGGAGAGGAGAAAGGCCACTAAGTCGTCTAGCTCCTGTTTCGATAAATGGCTAGTTTTGCCATGTTTATCGTAAGGATTAAAAGTGGTAAGAACCTCGTGCATGGTCTTGGCCTTGCCGTGATGCAAATAAGCGGTGTTGCGGTAAATGCCGAGGAGTGTGGGGGTGTCGTATTGCGGCCCGATTTTTTCGGTCGGGTCATCCTGGCCGGTGCCCACATCGTGGAGGCGGAAGGGGCGTTGCAGGCTACTATCGGTGTAATAAGGCCCGCTATGACAAGTAGCGCAGCCAGTTTCCTTGCTCAAGAAAATAGCCTTGCCCCGTTCGGCGGCCGGGGTAAGTTTGCCGGGCGCGACAATATAGGGGCTGAGCCGGAAAGAAAAGGAATTCGTATAGATGGCCAGGGCGTCTAAGTCTGCGGATCGGCCAGCTAGTTTTTCCTCTAATTCGACTGGGGCGAAACCGATTTTCGGTTTAATCGGCCCGGCTAATAAGCCGTGTCCTTGCATGAGCCGGCCACGGATCGTATACTCGAAATCCTGGACTTCATCGCGGTCGGCAGACCAGTGGAGCGGATGAGTGTGGGCCAGGCCGAAAAGTTGCGGGGTCCGGCGGAGCCCTTCGGGATTCTGCCAGGTACGGCCATCGTGGTGGCCGTCCGGATGACACGAAGCGCAAGCAATCCAACGCCGGCTGGTCAGGGGCGGTTTGGCAGTGTTAAAAAGGATTTTGCCGCGAACCCATTCGGGACTCTTTGGAGATTTAGTCACCGTGATCCGCGCCAACGGACGCATACTGCGGGCATCATAAACACCCACCTGAAAGTCGAGCGTGTTATAAATATAAACCTCCTTGCCATCGGGACTGACCCGGATAGCGCGAGGATGCGTGCCTACGGGAATCAGTGCCGTGTTGCCGCGGCGGGAGATTTCTTGATAGTCGTCATTTAGGATATCGCAGAGATTCATATCGTCGGTGCCAGCATAGATGAGATAGAAAGTCTGGCCATCCGGAGAAATGGCGCATTCCCAGGGATTAGTAGGCACGGCTAGGTTATTGAATGTATCCATAGCAATGCGCGTGCGGCGTTTCATGTTTTTAGGTTTCTGCAAGTGAATTATGCTGAGCTCCGGGAAGATCGAACCGGCACTGTCAGCAATATGAGTGCGCGTACGGATGTGGGGAATATAGGCCCGGGAACCATCGGGATGGACAACCACATTGCGGGCCAGGTTATATTGCTCATGCCCGGGGAAGTGGTCTATAATCTTGCCGCTAGCGATGTCCAGAACGTAAAGGTCGGCATTATAATAGCCGGTTATGTAGAGCTTAGTTTCGTCGGGACTTAGTGCTAGGCCGCGAATGAAACGAGCGACCGGGATCTCGCGCACCACCCGATAGTGTCGGGTGTCAATCTCGCTGACCGTGCCCCAGTAATCATGCGTGATCCAGAGACGTCGGCCATCGCGCGAGGCGACGATTCCGTAAGGTTCGTTCGCGACCTGGAGGCGGTGCACGACACGTTGGAGTTTGGTATCGAGGAAAACGACTTCGTCGGTCCAATAGAGGGTAACGGCAGCCAGGGGTCCGTTGCCGATCCAGGTAACGCCTTCGGGTTTTTCACCGACGGGGATTTCGGCCAGGAGTTGCCGGGCCGGGACATCCACCAGGCTGACGGTGCCACTGTCGGTGTTGGCCACCAGGAGTAATCGGCCGGCCGGGTGGATGTCGAGGAGGCTATGGGAGCTGCCGGCCCATGCGGCGATGGGCCCAGTTAGGGCGAGCAGCGCTGCCAGCAGGACGTTTCTCATTGGGGACCCTCCTATGCTTGCGGGTGGGGAAGCACAGTAGCGGTGGGCAGGGCGCAGCGCCTCAACGACACTGCATCGGTGTGAACATGGTTAGCGGTGAGCCTTCGCTTCGTCAAGCACGTAGAATAAACGATAAAGAGGCCTGGCGCAGAGCTGATCGGGACTCGCAAAGCAAAGGAGATTGACCATGACGGCCAGCAGGAGAGTGTGGATATCGGTCGGTGCAGTGGCGCTACTGATCCTGGGGGCATTTTGGCAAACAGGCCGCGCCCTAGGCCCCGACGCGAAACTCTGGGACGACCTAGTGAGCAAAGGGGTGACGTATCTGCGGAGCACGCAGGCGGCCGATGGAAGTTGGAGCAAGGAACGCAGTCTGGGGATAAGCGGCGTGGTGATGACGGCGCTTTTGCGCAGTGGCAAGCTGCCCGACAACGACCCTACGGTGGTGCGTGGGCTGCGCTTCCTGGAGTCGTTGGTGAATCCGCGGGAAGGACACATTGCCGGCGAGAATCCCCGCGACCAATTGAAGAACTATGTGACTTCCGTCAACGTCCTGGCCTTTGCCGAGGCGAATAAGGACGGGCGCTATAACAAGATCGTCCAAGATGGAGCGCGTTATCTGAAAATGTTGCAATGGGACGAAGGGGAGGAAATTCTCCTGAAGGATAATCGTTACGGGGGTGCGGGCTACGATAGCAAATCGCGGCCAGACCTGTCGAACACGCAGTTCTTTGTAGATGCGTTGCGAGCGGCTGGAGTTCCGCCCGATGATCCCGCGTATAAGAAAGTGGTGGTTTTTGTCAGTCGGTGCCAGAACCTCAAGAGCGAATACAACGATCAGCCGTGGGCGGGCAAAGTAAACGATGGAGGATTTATCTATACTTGTGCGGGCGATCCGGAGAGCAAGGCAGGGGACGACCTGCGCAGCTATGGAAGCATGACCTACGCTGGGGTCAAGAGCCTGATTTATGCGGGCGTAAGTAAGGACGATAAACGCGTGCAGGCGGCCTGGGAATGGATCCGTAAGAATTACACGGTGGACCGCAATCCTGGTTTCCCGCCCGGCCGGGATCAACTCGGACTGTATTATTACTATCACACGATGGCGAAATGTTTAGACGCGGTGGGCGTGGATTATGTCGAGGATGGGCAGGGTGTGAAGCACGATTGGCGCAAGGACATAACGGAAGCGTTGGCGAAGCGACAGCGGCCCGATGGAAGTTGGGTGAATCCGGCTGACCGCTGGATGGAAGGTGATCCGAACTTAGTCACCGCCTACGCCCTGCTGGCCCTAAGTTATTGCAAGCCCAAAAAGTAAGCTCTGCCCCGAGCGCGGCGGCTCTTCCGAGAGCTTAGTGCCCACCTAGCCGGCGGTGTCGGGCCCTTAGACAAGTCGCGCACTAACGCCAGTCGTGAGACATAGGTGGCGGTCTGCGCACGCGAAGTTTAGTCTGGCTCGCTGGCGCGCGGTTCGGGCAGGAAGAAAGTCAGGAGAAAAGCCAGCCCCAAAACAACCAAGCTGGTGGTGGCGGCGGCAAAGGCAGTGATTTGCGGCGGGCCATACCCCGTAAGCATACTCCGCCACATTTCGCTGAAAACAATGGCACT
>BEIM01000159.1 GCA_002898995.1 bacterium HR36 | reverse complement strand
AAAAAGGTGTTTCAACTGGTCAAGGAACAGCATGGCGCAGGCGCCTGTGGTAAAGCCGACGATTACAGATTGGGAGATGTAGCGGGTCAGGTCGCCAAGGCGCAACACGGTGATAAGAAACTGAATGGCTCCGACTAACAAAGCCATCATCACCGCACCGCGCACAAGTGGTTCTGGATTGCCATTAGCGCCAGCGGCTAGAGGTGCCAGGGCACTGAACAAGGCGATGCTAATCGCGTTGGTGGGGCCATTAATCAACTGGCGTGAAGAGTCGAGGACTGCCCCGACGGCAGTCATTACAATGGCGGTGTATAGTCCGTATTGCGAAGGCAGGCCAACGATCATGGCGTAAGCCATCGCCTGGGGAACCGCCACTGCTGCCACGGACAAACCAGCCACCAGGTCGCACCAGGCCGCCTGCCATGAATAATCCCGAAGCGAATCCAAAGCGGGTACCCGTTTCCGCAGCCACGCAATCCAACCAGCGGCCGCTGGCTCCTGCAGCGTTTCCACCCCTTCTTCCTTAACACGCTCGCCGTTGCTCTCGGTAGTCTCGGCGTCAGTGGTGGCGGCCTCCGATGACGAGGTAGTAACAAGAGGCGGATGCCTGGGCGCTTCCTTGTTGTTTTCCAGCATGATAATGTTCCGTTTACGGGTAGGCGGTTATTGGACCTGTTGTCAGAGGTAATCAGCGTGTTACGTGGCTCAGGCTTCAGCCCGTCCACCCGTTTACGGGTAGGCGGTTATTGGACCTGTTGGCAGAGCTAATCAGCGTGTTACGTGGCTCAGGCTTCAGCCCGTCCACCCGGGTGTTCGGCCTGCTATAAGAGCTAGTCAGCGACTGCTCTGCCTTTTGCATGAGGCAATTTGATGAGCTTGACGAGGGAGATAGTCATTTTAGTCATGTAGTTCGTATTACTATTATCGGCACAGCCGCGGCGTTTTCCAGAGTCTCGTCCACACGCTCTCCGTTTGCTGCGGGACGAGCGGCCAGCCATCAGGCAGAGCCTGCTACGGGGTTGCGTTCGCGTGTCTGGCACAGCGTGCTGGCGGGCGGTGGCGGAACCGGCTTCGCAATGTGCAGTGCAAGCTGGCATTTAGAGCGACCATGGAACGTGAACTTACTCTTGCAGTGCATGATTTTTGGAGAGCCTTGACGCCAGTCGGACGGCGCGGGATAATGATGGCAGTTTCCGCACGAGTGGCTGCCGATGCTGCCCGCCGAAAGGTGCCCCGCCCCTTCCTCAGGCCAACCGCTGCTCGCCCGCCTCCCCGAGGAGAATGATCTATGATCTGGGTGCAGCACAAGCTGGGTGCCAGCGCTGCGTGTTGGTTCCTCTTGATAGGATTCGGTTTGGGATGGTACTGGCAGGCGGAAGCGCAGCTTACCCCAGAACAGCAAGCGCAACAATTGCTCGATGCAGCGAATCGCGCCCTGAACGAAAGGCAATACGATGCGGCGGTTGTGCGCTTTCGGGAATTCCTGCAACGTTTCGGTGGGCATAGTCAGGCAAATTTGGCGCGCTATGGCTGGGCGGTGGCGCTATTGGAGGGGCCGAACCGCGATTACAAAATGGCTAGTGAACTGTTGGCGCCTGTGTTAGGGCAGGGCGATTTTACGTTTCGGCCGTGGGCCTTTTACTATGCTGGGCTGGCACAGCGGGGGCTTGGTGGGCAAGCATTGCGTGATGCCATTGGCAAGCCTGCTGACCAGGCAGCTAATTTCCAGCGGGAAGCGCAAGCCCGTTTTGAACAAGCGGCCAAGCATTTCGAATCGGCACTGCTGGAGTTTGCCAAACGCGGCAGTACCGAAGACAAAGAAGCGGCGGCGCTTATGCGCGATTGGGTAGCCCGCAGCCGTTGTGATCTGGCGGAGATGCTGCTCCATCTGCGCCGGCCGAAAGAGGCGTTGGCGGCTTTGGAACCGTTCAGCCGCGATCCTACTTTGGTCAAGTCGCCCTACCGTTTGCCCGCCCGATATTACGAAGGCCAGGCTCGTTTGCTTTTGGGCGATTATGTCGGTGCCGGACGAGTTCTGTCGGAGCTGGCTCCGTTCACGCATCCGCAGTTTGGGCTGCATGCTCGCTATTTGTTGGCGCGGGCACACCATGAGCTGGGCGATCGGGCAGAAGCGGCAGTGCACTATGATCAGGTGCTCGCTGGCTACGAGGCGCAGCGGCAGCAGGCGGCCAAGATGCTGCAAAATCCTGCCAGTTTCGGTAACGACCCCGAACAGCGCTGGCGTTTGGAGTCGTTGGTGAAGCAGCCGCCAGAGTTTGTTCCCCGTGCTGCGCTGCTGCGGGCCGTGCTGTTCTACGAAGAAGGCCAATTTGGCGAAGCGGCCAGCCGTTTGGAAACGTTGCTGAAGCTGAGTCCACCGCCCAGTGTTCAAGCCGAGGCACAGTTGCGCCTGGGGATGTGCTATGTCCAAACCAGGCAGTATGAGGCGGCAGTGAAGATGCTGAGCCCGCTGGAGAATCATGCGACGGTTGGTGAACTGGCGTTGTGGTGGCTTGGTCGCGCCCAGGCGCAAGCGGCCGCAGCCAGCACGCCAACTAACGAAGCCAGTGCCCAAGCTGCCATCCAGAGTTTCCGCCGGGCTCTGGAACGGAATGGCCAACGCGGCAACGACCCGGAAGCTCGCCTCCGCCGCAGCGAAATTCTCCTCGACCTGGGCGATGCCCTACAATTGATACGGCAGTATAAGGACGCTGCGAACACGTATGCCACCATTGTCCAGGAGAGGGTGCACCCGCAGCGGGTCGAAGAGGCCTGGGTGCGGCAAGCCCTGGCGCTGCACTTAGCCGGCGCCTGGAAAGAATCCGACGATTTGTGTCGCCGTTTTCGAGAAAGCCATCCGAAAAGCCCGCTGTTGCCCCAGGTGCTTTTCTGTGCTGCAGAGAATAGCTACTTTCTCGCCCTGCAACTGGCCAAGGATGTCAGGACACCGGAGCGCGAAAAACAACTCCGCGAAGCCTTGCAGCAGACGGTCGCACGCCACCGGGAACTGCTCGAACAATATCCCGAATTTCCGCAGCGAGCAGCGGCCTGGTTTACTGTGGGCATGTGTTTGTATCGCCTGGGCGAGATCGAGAAAGCGCAGCAGGCCTTTGCGGAAATCGCCCAAGCCGACCGTAGCGGGCCGTTGCTGTTGGCTTCGTATTACGAAGCGGATTGCCTGATTCGGCTGGCACCTTCGGATACGACCGACGCGCTGGCGGCGGGACGGGCGCAGGAAGCTTTGACTAACGCCAGCAAGATGTTGGCGGCGTTTGTGGACAGCGCCGGTAAAACTTCACCTTACACCCCAGAAGCTCTCCTCAAACTCGCCTATTGCTATCGAAAATTGGCCGAGTTACTGGTCGAACCGAAAGAACGCGCGGCCTTGCTGCAGCAAGCCCGGCAAGCGGCCGAACGAGTCGTGCGGGACTACGGCAACCACCCACTTGTCGGAGCAGCAGCGCTGGAGCGCGCCAACTGCCTGGCACTCCAAGGAGACTTCGGTGGGGCCGCAGCGGAATGGCAGCGCTTTATCAGTGATCCGCTTTCTCGGTCGGAGGTAGCTCCGTTGGCGCTTCTGCGGCTGGCGCAACATCACCTGACGCACCACCGCCCTGCTGATGCCGTGAAAGTCCTCGAACTGGCTCGGCAGCGCTATGAGAGTACCCTGGCCCAAGATCCTCAGAAGGCCGACTGGCTGGCACAGATCGTGTACCAGCACGCCCTGGCGTTGCAGGACGCGGGCAAATGGCCCGAAGCGCGCAGCGTGTATGAAACGGTGCAGAACCGGTTTCCACAACGGCGTGAAGCCGCGGAATCGGCCTGGCGAATCGGCCAGGTGCGCCGGGCCCAAGCGGTGGCACAACTGCACGCCGCTTTCGCCGCTCTCCAGCAAGCCAGCAAACCTGAGGCACGTCAGGCCGCCCTTACCGGTTTGCAAGCCGCCGTTCATGAATTGCGTCACACTGCCGCCTATTGCACTCAACTGGCTAGCGACAAGAAGTTGCAACAACTGGCGGCCGATCTCGTGCCACGCTGCTATTACGAAGCCGCCTGGTGCTGGCGTCAACTTTTCCCCGTGGAACGCGAACAGGCACGCCAGCAGCTCGTCGCCGATTGGCAGAAAAAACAACCGCCTCCGCCCAAGGGCCAACCGCCGCGCCGACCCCCTGATTTCCCGCTGACGGCGATCCCCTTGCAGCCCAGTGAACAGCAAGCCCGCGAGGCTTATAAAGCAGCGATCCACAGCGCTACTGATAGCCCGTTAGCACTGGACGCAATGTTTGAACTAGCGGAGCTTCTCGCCGAACGCGAGGAACATGATCAGGCTATTGCCCTACTGCGGCAGGTTTTCGACCGCGAGCCCCCCGCAGACCTGTTGGAGAAAGTGCATCTGCGTTTGTCGGCCAGTTTGCTAGCCAAAGGGGACGCCAAGACCGCGCTGCAGCACGCCCAGGTAGTCTTGCAGAACGAAAAAAGTCCCCTGGCCCCCTGGGCCCGCTATCAGGCGGCAGAGTGCTTACTCCGCCTCGGCGACAAAGAAAGCCTCCAGAAAGCAGCAGCGTTGCTAACGGCTTTCCGCGACCAGGGGCCGTTGCAGCAAGTGCCAAGCCTCAGCGATCGCGCGCTTTTGCGGCTGGCCCATGCCTATGCCCAGCTGCAGCAATGGGCGGCAAGTCGCCAGGCTTGCGAAATTCTGCTGCAGCGCTATCCACAAAGCCCCTGGCGTGCCGATGCACAATTCGGCCTAGGCTGGGCACTGCAATCAGAAAATAATCTCGAGCCTGCGGTACAAGCTTATTCGCAGGTACTCAATTTTACCTCGGCGGAGACGGCGGCTCGGGCACTGTTGCAGATCGGCCGCTGTAGGATGCTGCAGAAACGTTTTGCGGATGCCTCGCAGGCCTTTCTGGGCGTGCATTTGACTTACGATTATCCCGAGTTGGCTGCGGAGGCGCTTGTGGAAGCTGCAGACGCCGCCCTGCAACTCAAACAGCCCGAGTCGGCGCAACGCTTGCTCGAACAGGTGCTCCGTGACTACCCGCAGACCAAAGCCGCGGCAGTGGCCCGACAACGCCTTGGCAAATAATCCTGTCCACGCTGCCCCTAACGCCACCCACTCCCATCCTGAGGAGGCAAACAATGCGCACCGCCACAGTCGGTCTGGTGTTCGCAGCACTAGCCCTGCTGGGCGCCTGGTTAGCTAGCCCGCGCCAGGGGCGCGCGTACGTCGAAGCCCCCTACACACTCGGACGCGTCGTGGTCGAGTCCAGTCATATCTGCGTGCTCCGCGTTGAACAGGTGGAGCGGGAACGCAACGTTATCGTTTACCGTAAAGTCGAGGACCTCAAAGGCAAACACCCCACGGAAATCGTTCGCCATACCATCGGGCGGGGCGGTTTTCATCCCCGCGAATGGCAAATCACCATGGAATGGGCGGCTCCCGGCAAGATCGCCGTCTTTTTCCACAATGGCAACGCCAGCGAAACGTGTATTGATATGTATTGGTACCAATGCTACGGCGGCGGAGACAATTGGAGCATGAGCCATGCCGAACCGTACTTGTTACGGAGTTACGCCGGCCGCGCCGACCGGCTGATTCCGTTGCTTAGGGCAATGCTGGCAGGGCAGGAAGTGGTCGTACCCTGTATGGTGGACGGTGATAAGAACGCACTGCAACTGCGTACCGCACGCATCCAGCGTCTGAAGGCCAGCCTCAAGATTCTCGACTACAACGCGCAGCGCGACTTTGTCGGCTGGGGGGGTCTAGAGGATATTCGCCCACTGGCAGGCTGGCCGGGATTTAGGCAGATCGCCACACTTCCCCGCCTACCCGGGGTACGGGGTGTGGCCTTAGCCGACTGCAACGGCGACGGTAAGCCCGACCTCTGCCTCTACGGGGACAGCCGCGTGGCACTCGTCCAAAATGAAGGGACTGGCTTTACGGAATGGACTCTGCCTTATTCTGGGCCTGCCCGTGCCGCTGGTTGCGCCGATTACAACCGAGATGGGCAGCCCGATTTGCTGCTGGCGACGCCCACCGGCCCGCGGATATTCGCCAATCTCGGTCAGGGCAAGTTCCGGGATGAAAGCCCTGCGCTGCCCGCCGAACCTTATCCTGCATGTTCCGCGGCCAGCTGGATAGACTATGACGGCGACGGTAGGCCCGATATTCTTTGGGCAACGAGCTTCCACGGCCTGCGGCTTTACCGCAACCTCGGTAGTCCTCAGACCGTTGCCGATACCAAGCTCCGCTTCGACAAATGGCATGTGATTGGCCCCTTTGACAATACAGGTGGCCGCGGTTTCACCAATGTTTATCCTCCCGAACAGGAAATCGCCCTCGCCAAGGAATACGTGGGGAAGAACAATGTCAGGGTCCGCTGGCGCGAAATGGCGTTTGTGGATGGCCAGGTGAATTCGCTCCTGCCCCATTTTCCGGACCGCTCCCAGGTCGTGGCCTACCTCTATCGCGTTATCCATGCGCCAGTCGCTATGCAACTGCCGGTTTCGCTGGGCAGCGATGACACGCTAACCGTCTGGCTAAACGGTGAGAAGATTCACGAGGAAAACGTCTATCGCGCCTGCGCCCCCGATCAGGTGAGGCTGGTGCTGGCATTACGGCCAGGTGTCAATCATCTGCTGCTGAAGATCGGCCAGGGGGATGGCGATTGGGCTTTCTACTTCCGCGCTGAGGAACCCCAGCTACCCATAACGCAGCGCTTTGAAGATGTCTCCGTCCGTGTCGGCCTGGGGCCGAGTGGTCTTGGGGCGCAGCGGCGGGGGAGTGGTCTGTTCGTGGCCGACCTCGACGGTGATGGGCGCCAGGATTTCTTGTGTTGGGCCGAGCCTCCGCTTCTTTTCCTCAACCGTGGTGACGGCTTTCACATGGTGGACAACTGTGGTCTGGATTTTCGGCCTGTGCGCCTGCCACCGTTGCTGGTGGATCTGGATGGCGACAAGCTCCCCGATTTGGTAGTGCCTCTGGCGGATGGTTGCCGCATCTATCGCAATCAGGGTGAAGGCCGATTTGCCGATGTCACGGCCCAGACAGGTGCGCTGGCCACCTTGCGCTTACCCGTCAGCTGTGTCGCCTGGGGAGAGTGGAGCGGTAGCGGCAAACGCGACCTCTTTCTGGGTTGCATCGGTGCGCCTAATCGCTTCCTGCGTGCGGAAGCTCCGCTGCGTTTCGTGGACATTTCGGACGAACTGCGCTTGCACCAGCGCATCTTCAATACCCGCGCCGTCGCTATCGTTGACCTCAACGGCGATCGCGCCCCCGACCTGATTTTGCTCAACGACGCTCAGGAGAGCGTGGTGCTATACGGCGACCCCAATTACTGGACCACCAAAATGGCCCAGAGCGAGTCGCGCGGCTCAGTCGGCGAATAATCCGAGGGCGGGTTTGTGGGTACCCCTGCTGCATTGAGCCACCGTCTGACCCAGGCGACTAACGAACCGGCTCCGATGTCAAAAGCGGCCGCTACGATGCCTCCGTGTGACGCTGCGCGAAAAACACCGCACACACGGTCTATTCGCCTCCGACATCTGAACCCGCAAGGCTGCATCCTGCAAACACGTGGCCCTCTAAGGGGCGAAGATATCTGGCCAGGATGTAGCAGCGCCTGGAAACGCATCTTTGCCTAGCGGTGCGTTTCGCTTCGAGCTATTCTTACCTGGC
>BEIM01000158.1 GCA_002898995.1 bacterium HR36 | reverse complement strand
GGGCGCTGGTGGGTGTCATCGGAGCGATCGGAACCACGTATTGGCCCGAGGCGCGTTTGCCCTCGGAAGTGTGTGTTGCGGAGTTTTTATGGGCAGTGCGCGTGTGGGCTTGGTGGCTGGCTGGCACACTGACGGCTTGCTGGCTGGTCAGCAGGCGGGGTGCGTGCGCGAGAACGACGCTGGCATGTTTAGTATGCGGGACGGTAGTTTTGTATGGCCTGGCGGTGTTTTATGTGATGCCGGCAGCTGACCGTATGTGGAACGGGCCAGTGCGCCAGGCGGCAGAGCTATGGCAACGTTATCCGCAGGCGGAGGTCATCACCTACCATGTACATGAACTCGGTCTCAATTTCCTGGCGGGTCGTCCCCTCGTGCATCACTGGCGCGGGGAAGCGCTTCCGGATTTATACGAACGCCTGCAGCATCCCCACCCGGTGTTCGTCCTGGTGGATCCGAAATTCGCACCTCAGCTAAGCGGCCTACCAGTCTCCGTTTGGCGGAGCAACAACCGTTTCCTGCTGCTGGCCAATTTTTCACCGCCGTAAATCCAGGCAAACCAACTCGCGGTCGTTGCGCACAAAGAGTCGGCCCGCGGCCAGCGCGGGCAAGGCCCAGGTACTATGAGAGCCGGGAAAGACTTGGTACCGCCCGCGAATAGTGTAGCTGTCGTCGCCTGGCTCCACGAGCACGAGTTCTCCCTTTTCCGTGAAGACGATCAATCGGCCGTCGGCGTACAGTAAACAGCCCTTATCAATCTCCCGCCGCGCGTTCCAGAGAGTTTTACCCGTACGGAGATCCAGGCAGGTCAGCACGGCGGGTGTGTTACCGTGAAAGCCGTACAAACGGTCACCCACGAGCACCGAAGTCGCGAAGTGATTTTGGTATTGCCGCGTTTGGTACACTGGTTTGGCTTCGAAACTTCCCTCTGCCTGCCGGGAAATCTCGACCAGTGCAGCACCCTGGCCGTAGGCGGTGGAAATGAATACGTAGTTGCCGGTAACAATCGGCGTAGCGATGTTGCAATCATACTGCGTTGTCCAGGGGAAGTTCCAGAGCACCTGCCCCGAGCGCAAATCGAGACCGCTGAGTCCTGAGGCAGTCAAAACCACCACTTGGCTTCTTTTGGGTGCCACGGGCATGGTGGCCAGCACCGGAGAACTGTAGGCGGGCTTATCGCTCAAGGCCTTCCAGCGCAACTCCCCCGTAATTCGATCTAGAGCCAGAACCGAACCTTGCTGACTCCCGGCGATGATGATCACTAAGTCCTCAGCCACTAAGGGAGATACACTCCAGCCCCACCAGGTCGTCGGCAAATCTGGGGGAAATTCTGTTGGCAGGTGTTTGCGCCAAACGACGGGCAACTGGCCGGCCTGCGGCTCCAGTTCGCAGCATACCAGGTCGCCGTCCGCCCCATAGGCATAAATCAAATTGCCAGCGGCCATCGGCGTGCCACGCGGACCATAATCCCCGCCCCACCGCGTGTCTATGTCGCGGTATGCCACACGCCAACTGGTCTGGCCCAGCAGTTGCCCCGTTTCCGCGTCCAGACATACGAGCCGCTCGTTCGGTTTCTGATAGTCGAGTGTGTACACGCGTCCATTCACCACGATCGGCGAGGAGTATCCCGGGCCGACTGGGGCCCGCCAGACCACTCGCAAACCTTCTGGGGGCCAGCTGGGCAAGAGCCCGTGATCGGGGGCAATGCCGTCTCGGTTCGGCCCGCGCCAGCCCGGCCACTGAGCTGCACGCTGCTCCCCAGGCTTCGGTACATCCAACTCTTGTTGCTGCAGCCGGCGGATTCGCTCCTCGTCCCGCCACTCATGTGGCCGCAATGCATCTTGCCAGGCCCTGGGGTAAAGGAAAATCAGTACGATCCCAAAGATCACCAGCGTGTCGCCCAGGAACATCAGCAGCACCCAGCGCCACCGCCGCGACCGCATTTGTTCCCGCTCGACATCCGACAAATCCATGCGCATCGTCGGCAAGAGCTTTACCAGGCCCCAGACGCTCAGACACAGTCCCGCCAGGATCGTCAATATTTGCACCCACAAGGACGCCCACATGCCCTTTCTCCTTCGTGCCTAGCCGGGACAGGCTACCACCTGTCTTGGTGATCTTATGATGGGGACTGACCAGGACGCTAGAGCGTTTTGAGGCGAGGACGCTGAATTTGCTTGCGGGTCTTGCAAGAGCGGCGGGTCTCAACCTGCCGGCTGCCGTAAAATTCACTGGCAGAGCCATACGATTTCGTTTAGGGCACGAACGCAGGCAACAGCGTGACATGCCTCTGCAACCGTGACACCGCAATCCCGCAGAAGACCGTCTACGCTGTGCCGGCAAGGCTGTGGCAGGCGCATCTCCTGCAATAAATCTTTGAGCGTGGGTTACGCTCACCACTTACGCACCACGGCGGGCCTACGCTCGTCGCCCCTGCTTGGGTCCGCTCACTGTTAGAAAGTCGCATCTATTCGCATGCGCGTGTGGCGCTCATATTTGCCTTTCGCCGACCATACACGATCGCATGTCTTTACAATCACAATCGCGTTCATCCACGCCATGGTGGATTGGCACCCGTCGCCGTAACGTGTTTGCGCGGCGACTGTCACAAGGGACATAGAAGGGACTTAGGTTCCGCCCGAGAGCGCTCTCATGGCAATGGTAATGGTGGCAGGCGTGCGGAGGAGTTGTTGGGCGGGGGATTACTCAAAGGGCGGCCCCCATTCTTTCATGTGGGCGTCCGGTAAGGCGTTGAAGTTATCGGGATCGAACCATTCGGGTTGGAATTCGATACGGCGTGGGCCACTGCCTTCCACGCCGCGCATGGCCACGTTCGCAGTCAGGGCAACGATGGCATCGGCCATGGCCACTTCCCCATGACAGCGCGGCCAGGGGCGTTCCTCGGGCTTGACGTTGGGGTCTTCCCACATCTTGACGCAATAAGCGAAGTGCTCCATTTCCTCCCGATATCCGCGGCTGACCGGATTAGGCAGCACTGATTGGCCGCGGCGGAGCAAGTCGGCCCGTGATTCGGAGGCCGAGGACTCCACGGCGGGCTTATTCGGCGTGCTTTGCACCACCTGCAGCCGCGTCTGGCTACCTTGAGCGCGAGCGTTCGGATCCGGTTCGGGAAAGAACATGGCTTCCTGCTCGCGATCCACAATCAAAGTCCCCCGACTTCCCATGACACACTCGCCGTAACCCTCGAACGCATTGGTGTTGATACTGGAATAGGTAACCACCACGATGTCGTTTTTGTCTTTGATTTTGGGCAAGCGCCGGCCATCGCGGATTTCGTAAACAATGTTGCCTTGGTCGTCGCGCTCATAGTAATCGCGGCCGGGGTATTCAAATGTGCAATACACGTGGTCTTCCACTTCCCGGTCATCCCGATAGAAGTATTTGCCGCCGATCGCGGTAACTGCGAGGGGATGCACTTTGCCGAGGAAGATGCTGCAGGCGTCGAGTTGATGGCTACCCAGTTCGGCCATGAGTCCGCCGCCCGTCCGCAAATACAAACGCCAACGCACCAATTCTTCGAGGCTGCGATAGCCGTAGCGCGCCAGGTTTCGCAGCAGAGGTTCGTGCTTGGCGTCTTCGTCGCGGATCTGCGGGCGCCAACTGTCGCGAAGCACCGGCGAGCCGTCCTCAGGGTTAATCTTGAGTTTCGGCTTGCCTTCCTTATCAGTTTCCATCATCGGCCAAGTGTTATTGCGATGCCACAAAGCGCGAATGTGCTTGATGGTGCCTAGAGTTCCTGCTTGGATCAACTCCAGAGCGTAGGCATACAGGAGACTGTAATGCCGTTGGTGGCCGATCGCCAGTACCCGGTCAGTTTCGCGGGCCGTGCGGATCATCTCCTTGCATTGCCGTACGTTCCAGGCCATGAGTTTTTCGCACAGGACGTGTTTGCCCGCCCGCATGCAATCTATGGCGATTTTGGCGTGCAGGTGCAGAGGCACGGCGATGACCACCGCTTGGATGTCCTTACGCTTTTCCAGCATTTCCCGATAATCTGTGAACACCTCAATTTCCTTGCGGGCCTGGCTGCCATACTTGCGAATCAAGCCCTTACGCGGCCCAGAGGATTCGCCCTCGAAAATCCGCTGCAGGTTGAATGGGCGAATATCGCAAACGGCAACGAAGCGGAGGTACTCGGGGTTATGTTCGCCGACTAGCACACCGCCCTCGTCCCCGCAGCCGATGAGGGCCGCCCGCACTGGCTCACCGTGGAATTTGTCGTAGCCGTAATACAGCGCCGCCGATACCGGCGCCACAGCTGAGGCCGCCAGCAAACCTTTCATGAATTCGCGGCGACTGATTTTCCTGCCAATTTCCACCGCGAAGTTTTCCTTGCCTTGTTCCCGTTTTTCGGGCAACAGATTCATAGCCATGAGCGTGCCCTCCGCCATCGCTTGAGCAGAGCCAGTATTGCGGCCTCCCAGATGCCCCTGCACCTTCTGCGCCGTCCGCGGTTATTCTAGCGGATCGGCACGTTTATCGGGATGGTCCCGAGGAAGCCGGGGGCTGAGGTGATGGTGCAGCGGTGCTCGATGGGCGAGCAAATACTGCGTGCACCAAACCGTCTAAGCCGAACCATCGTCCCGTCGGTAGCAATCCCAAGACTGCCAGGGCCAGGGCCTCGATAAGGTTTTTGTTCACGTACAAGTAGTAACCTTCCGCGCGCTCGGGCAGAGGTGTCCAAGGTAACGGCGGCTGGCAGAGATAGAAGAGCAGCACCAGGATAAAGCCGAGCCACGCGGCCATTCGGCTTAGGAAGCCAAAAAGCAAACATCCGCCAGCAATCGTTAATCCCCAGGCAGTGGTGCGGTCTGCCCACCAAACTAAAGGATAACCGAGCCAGGTCGGCCCGCTCACTGGTTCGGGCACGAGGGTAAGGTCGGCCCCTTTTTTCTCGGCAGGCAGCAACTCGCGCCAGGCTCGCAGCAGCCCATCGGTGCGGTTCCGCAACTCGGCAGTAAACTGGCTACGGTACCACGCTAGTTCGGAACGCAGGCGGGTTACTCGCTCCCGTCCCACCGCACGCTCAAAGTATGGCCGCTCCCGCGTTTCGAGATCGCGCAGCTCGGCCAGACGCTGGCGATACTCGTTCAGCCATTGCGGCAGTGTCTGTTTTTTCTTGATGGGCCCCCAATCACTCGGTTTCTGCCATTCCACCTGCCCCGCAACCAAATGGTGCGCCAAGAGGCGGCCATGTTCCTCGAGCTTCTTGCGCATTTCGAGCGACGTGTGCCCGTCCACGTCGAAGGTGCGGACGAAATTCTCGAGATATTGTTCCCAGTACTGCCGCATGGCGTCGCTGAGTTGGGGGTGGCCGTCTTCGCCACGAACGGTGAGCCTGTGCAGCAGCACTTCGTCGGGGTCGCCTCCCGCCATCCAGCGGAAAAAGCCGCTCATCGGGCCGACAGATTGTTGCAAATAATACAGGCTGGTGAACGGTTGGCTCGAATCGGTTGGCCCGGTCGAGAGCGAATGAAGTTTGACATAGCCCTCGACCAGCAAATGCCAGCCGATGGCCAAGCGGAGCAAGACCAGCACCGTGCGGAGGGTGTTACTCATAGCCAGGTTAATTGTAAAACCAAACGCCCGCATTCGCCAGCGTGGTGGACGGTTTTTTCCACGGCCCGCAGGATTAGCGCCAGGCCATGCTCACGAATCGCCGCGTTTCGCCTGCCGACAAATGTCCGGTAAGTGGAGGAGCATGGTCAGGCCAACCGCCAGGTGAACCGCAACCACTAGCGCTACCAGGCATCGGAGCACGTCTTCTAGTCCCACCCAGGCCTGCACCACCAGCGTGCCGGCAATCATGCCCATGAGGATCGCGATGGCCGCACGCACGGGTCGGATCGGTGAGACCATCGGCCACCAGTTGGTTTCGGCGGGGACAAAGCCTTTACAGTGATTCTGCTCGCAAGGAGAAAGGGCCTGGCGGGTGCAGCGGGCAGTCGCAATAGCCATGATGGCCGCTGCCGCGATCGGCAACCCAGCCGCAACCAGATAGCTCCAATCAGTCGCCAGATAGCGCCAGGCGTCCAGGACTGCGACCGCCGCTAGTCCCAGTGTCCATCCCAGGCTGGCACCGGCATAAATCAGGTCGCGGGTTTCAGGATTCTCGCCCCCCGTGGCCGCACATTTGCGAACGCCGGCAGCAGAGCTTGCCTGGGACACAGAAGCCCCTGGTGCAGAAAGTCCGGCGAGCGTATCTGAAGCGGCAACAGTCGCGTTAATTGGCGTAGTGGGGGCCGAATCGAGGACCGGTGCCGAAGAGAAGCGTGACGCTCCTGCCGGGCGCAGCTGGCGGACCAGGAAAGCGAAGCCCAGTCCCGTACAAAACCCGCCCCCACCGCCTGCGACCAGCCAAACTAGTACCAGGTACGGTGGGCTATCGCGTGCGGCTAGTGCCGCGGCGCAAAGCAGAGCCGTGCTTGCCGTCAGCAGCAGCGTCGTCAGGGCCGTAAACACCGGGCTAACGTCTCCGCTTCCAGCCGAATATCTTGTCGCAGCTTTAGGAACACCAACCAGACTTCGCGGCAGGGTTGACCGAGCGCTTCGCTTACCGCCCGCGCGTATAGGGCCAATTGCGGCGCGTAACGCCGTTGCGCCTCGGCCAGTTCTTCGGCCGCCAGGTCGTCGCTCTTGAAGTCCACCAGGATCGGGCTGGATTGGCCAGCTTCCCAGAACAGCAAATCCATAACTCCCTGCACCAGGACGTGCTCCGCTGCCCATGCCGCCACGCTGGCCAAACCTTCGGAAGCGCAAGCCGCCAGCACAGGCAACTCCGCAGCCGGTAGCATCAGGCTGAAGCTCAATTCACGCTTTTCCCGCACGGCCTGGCAGAGGCGCTGACCCAAAGGTCGGCGGAAAAACTCGGCAATACTGGCGACCTCCACCGCTTCCGCTTCCGCCTGGGTAAACAGACCCTGTTCGACCAGCGCGGCCAGCTGGCGGCGTAATTCTTCTTCCCGCGGAGCCGATCGATCGATGCGCAGATGGCGCAAAAAGCGATGGATGAGCCGGCCGCGATCGGCAGCGCTCAGTCCCGAAGGGGTGGTTACGAGGAAACTGGGCATTTCGGCTGCGCGCCGACGAAATGACCACGCCGACCAGTCCACAGTCTCCTCATCCTGTTCCAACCACAGGCGCCATTGCGTCGGCGAGGTCTTGCCTGGGCAGCGTACGGCCCACTGATAGGGATATTGCCAATCTAGACGTTGGCGCAACCGCTGCCAGCTTGCTGAGTGCGCGGCCAGGGTCGTAATTGCAGGGGCCTCGCGGAAAGACACGCTAGGGTCGCTCTTAGCCACGTCGGCGTCCTTGGCATCTGCGGAAAGCTCGACGCTGGATGGCGCGGCAGATGCCGCCCCTGGGCGACTCGCCCGTTGCGAGGCGGAGCATTCCTGCAAACGCAGGGCGGGCATTCGGCGTCGGCTTGCCCAACGAAATACAGGCAAAAGCCATTGGAGTAGGGAATGAACCTCTTCTGCAGGCGGAATCCGTTCGGGATGATCATCAGCGGGCAATTTCTTGGGCATGGTCCACCTATTGTGGGTGGCTATCAACGCCAAGCCTTCGCGGGCACGGGTCATGGCCACGTACAGCAAGCGCAACTCTTCGGCAAGCAGGTCGGCACGCAGTCGCCGGGATATGACTTGGTGCACCTGGCTC
>BEIM01000157.1 GCA_002898995.1 bacterium HR36 | reverse complement strand
ACACCATCCGCAGTGAAGCAACCCGCCAGACGATCAGCAAACAAAGCACCGTCAGCAAATGACACAGCCGCGCTGACCATAAGGCTGCGGATACTCCCCAGCGTGCGGGAATACTGAAAAGCCGTGCGCTCCGATCGAATTCCACGTCTAGTAAGGCGTAGAGGGTGTCGAACCCCGCTACCCAGAACAGCACCGCTAGCCCCAACCACACCGCCGGCCAGGCGAGCGTGCCGGTTATCGCGATCCAACTGGCCCACGGCGCCAGCATCAGCGAAGCCCCCAGCCAAAAGTGAGACAACCAGGTGAATCGTTTTGTGTACGAATACGCCAGGATAAACAACAACACCGGCCCTGACAAGTAGAGGGGCAACCAGTTGTCACTCGAATAGATAAAGATGCTGGTAGCAGCGAGGAAGCCGAGCGCACAAGCTCCAGTAAACAGGGCTACCGCAGAGACGGAGAGTCGGCCGGTAGGCAAGTGCCGTTGGGCGGTGCGTGGATTGGCCGCATCATAATGCCGATCGGCCAAGCGATTAAACCCCATTGCCGCACTACGCGCCAGCACCATGCATGCCAGGATGCCGACCAGGTCTAACCAGCGAAATGGCTCCACACGCCAAGCCAGCACCGCACTGGCCAGCGCAAACGGTAGCGCAAATACCGTATGACTGAAGCGAATCAGCTCCAAAAAATCGCGTACCTTCTGCCACATTATTCGGCTCTCCTGTTCGGCTACTCTCGTTATTGTAACGGCCTGGATCGATTCCATTCCTTTGCCCCACTCCAAACCGCGATCGGGATTTGGATTTCCGTTGGAAGAGCGCTCTAAGTCACGTTCCCGCCAGCTGCGCATCTGGCTCAGAAGTCGGGGAGTTTTACTTGCTGAGGGAAAACACAGCAGCAGACCTTTGATGATCCGTTCTGCCGTATCCCCGACGAAGTAGAGCCTGCGATAGTGCCACAAGCCCCTAGCAAACCTCCGTATTTTCCAGCCGTTGTCCAGCCACGTGCCCGTATCGCGCCGCATCCATTTTTCGCATTGATTGTTGGCGCGTCTGAGAACTTAAAAAACTCCATTGGAGGATTGCCCCGCGGTCCTTGCGTCGCGGGATATGTGATGCGGTTTATTACGGGCACGTCTGCACGGACTGTTGGTCTCCTGGGCGGCACTTTGTATCCTTTTGTCTGGGCAAGGAGCGGGAAGAGGCGGCGATTGCGAGGTGGATGTCCAGGCATGGCCTAGCGAATTGGCATGCCTGAGCGCAACAAGGAGCCTAATCATGCGAAATTTACTGCTTTTGGCGATGGCAGTACTTGGGCTGTTGCCGGGCGGAGCTATGGCTCAGGAAAAGGCCAAAGCATTGCCCCAGATCCGCGTGCTGATTATTACGGGCGATCATGGCCATGCCTGGCGCGAAACCACGCCCTTTCTCAAAGAACTGCTGAGCAAAGCTGGCCACCACGTGGACGTAACCGAAAAACCTGGCAAAGACCTCACTCCGGAAAATCTCGCCAAGTACGACGTGCTCGTGCTCAACTATCGCAACACGCCTAAGGGAGCTAAAGAAAACCCCGACAGCGTTTGGACTGAAGCGAACAAACAGGCCTTTGCCGACGCCATTCGCCAGGGTAAAGGGCTGGTGGTCTATCACCATGCTTCGGCGGCGTTTGTGGGCGATACCGAGTGGGATCGGGAATTTGAAAAGATCATCGCGGGTGGCTGGCGGCGTCAGGGCTATCACGGAAAGATGCATGAGTTTGTCGTGACCGTGCGCAAAGAGCATCCGATCACGCGGGGCATCAAAGAGTTCAAACACGGACGCGATGAACTGTACCAGAATTCGGTTATTCCCCCAGGAGCCGATATCCTCGCCACCGCATATTCGGACAAGAGCAAAGACCCGAAAAACACTGGTTTGCACGAGCCGATGATTTGGATTAGCCATTACGGTAAAGGGCGGGTTTATCACAACGTGCTTGGGCACGACGTCGAGGCGATGAAAAGTAGCGCCGGCTTCCAAATCCTGTTTATTCGCGGGGTGGAATGGGCGGCGACCGGAGAAACGTATTATCCATCTCCCGTGAAGCCGAATTCCGGCCCGAATTAGCCTGCAACGGCGCGGTGGCAGGCGCGGTCAAGATTTCCAGGAGTCGGCGGACAGTAATCGCCCATTTTTCGGGAGTTTCGTAAGTGCCGGCCTGGATGGCGCGACGGACACGCGCGACTAGCTCGTGACGAACGGGCCGATCGGCCCCAGATGGCGAAAGAGGGACGCTCATAGCTCGCGGTGGCTCGTTCCAGGTGCGGGCGCTGGGAGCTGAGCTCGAAGCGTTCTTGGTATCGTCCGGCAGCTCTGCCGACATTGATGGGATTCCTTGCCGCTTGACACGAAGTAGCCCTTGCCTTGCGGGAAACAATGGGCTTGTCGGCCAAGATTGTTGTAGCAAACGCACCTGCTGTCGGCCAAGCAAAACCCGCCGGTTGCTCCGCTATTGCCGCCCCCGTATCCGAATCTGCATGGCTTCGGCTGGGTTGCGAGTGAGAAGTTGGTCAATCTCGTTTTGTGTCAGGCCGGCCTTGCGGAGCGCTGGGATCAAGGCAGTGAAAATCGTGTCATACGGACGAAACTTACCGCCCCCAGGTCGCCCTACTTCATACCAACCCGCGTCGTGCGACAGCAGCACGCGTTCCAGATGGCCTCGTTCTCGCATCCGCATCACTAGCTGAACATGACGCTCGACCGTCTCAGGCCGCACACCATCAAACTCAATCCACGCCCCAGCATCTGCCGCACGTAGGTGCCAGGATTCATCCTTCTCGTTTTGTGCATGCACCCAAATCAAGGCGCTGGGATGCACGCCGAGCTTGCTCAGCAGCTGGATTTCTTCCCAAGCTGCCAGGCCGTCTCCAGTGTGGGCGGCAATGGTAAGTCCACTGGCCAAGTGCGTGTACCCTGCCGCCTCGACCAATTTACGGTTCACCGGCGTCAACGGCCCTGCATCCACGCCGATTTTAATAAACCCAGGCCGAATGTTCGTCTCTTCGATACCTTCACGCCACTCCCGTAACCAACGCTTGGCCAGCTGTTCCGCCGATTCCGCATGCGCGTGCGGAGGCAAGTACTTTCCCTTCACCGCCCCATAATATCCTGTGTTGGTAATGATGTACAAACCGCTTGCCTGCGCTAACCGCTGCAGTAAGGCCGGGGCACGCCCTAGGTAAGCGGGTGTACAATCGAAAAAAGTGCGACAGCCCAACTTGCGCACCTGCTGCAAATACGGCAGCACCGTGCGAAATACTTCTTCCGCGTCATACCGTTTCGGACTTACCCGGTCCGCACCGACAAAATCCACCAACACGTGTTCGTGTACCAGCGCCACGCCTGCTTCACTAGCCGCAATTGGCCCTCGCACCGTCAGGATCTGGGCCGGACGCACGTCCTGTGCCCATGCCCCAGGCATCCAGTGCCCCAGGAGCCAGGCCACACCCGTTCGGTGAAATGTCCGGCGACTCAGTTGCCCCTGGAGACTGTCTGTTTCCAAGCTTGGCATGCTGCCTCAAAGACTTAGGAACGAATCCGCTCCCGTACGAATTACCGTTCTCGGGCCAGAATTTCTGATTTCGCACAAAACACACAGGTCGTGCGTTCCAAGGGCCTCGCAGCCTGTGTTGTCAGTGGCCGAAGGAAGCTAACCTAACCGTAGAGCCGGCCGTATGCTTTGCGATTTCTTACCCGGATTAGGGCATCAGGCTCGCAGGCAATTTACGGCCCGCCGGGAGTCGTAGGCGGCGAAGCAGGCGTGGGCTGAATCTTCGGACCAGGCTTGCTATCCCCGCCACCACAGCCCAGCAACGCCAATCCGATTACCACAGCCATTACGAGTGCGAATACTCTTACCATGGCTTGGCACCTTTCGTCAATCACACGACCTTGTCAAGATTGCAAGTTCTTATATGGCCCAAGGCAATCATAGTTGCCACTATTGTCAATTTGCAGAGTGTCCCTCAGGAACGCCAAAGCGCTATCAAAGCTGAATGGGGACAGCTGTATCGAGCTGCACTCCCGGCGTCAAGCACATCGAGTTCGCCAATATTAGCCAGTTACCCAATCAGCGTTAACTACGGTTTCTTTCCTCCCGGCACTCCTTCGCCAGCCTGACCCGGGATAGGAGGTTTGGTTTGCGTGCTCTTGTCACCGCTAACGCCACCGGTACCTGCCGGCCCAGGCTTCGGCTTGGTATCACCGCCACCGCATCCAATCATGCACACGCTTACTGCCACACCCAATACGATGGCCAGCATTCTCTTCATAAGGTATCCACCTCCCTAGTCAGCACCCAATAAGAATCCAAACGGGTTATGAAGCCACAGCCGCTAACGCAGTCGGCTCCCGATGCGAAGAATTTAGGAAGCCGGAAACTCGGGTTTCCGGCTTCCATGGTTATTGCCAGTTTGTGGAGTTAAGTTTGAGGCTGCGCTGCGACAATTCATGGTTTACCCGGAGTTGCTGTTGGCCCCGTGTTGCCACCGCCACCACCACCCGTTGGCTTGGTATCACCGCCACCGCAGCCCAGCACAGCCACGCTCAGGATTGCTACTAGCAATGCTGCGAGCATTTTTTTCATGGTGCGCTCCTTCCTCCTGTAATTTGGCTATCACTTACTCGGCCCGCGGAACCGCTCCACGGGTCCTTACTGGTAGGCTGATGCCACCTGGTAAGTTACTTCTCTTCGGGCTTTTTCTCATTTGGTTTCTTGTCTTCAGGCTTCTTGTCTTCAGGTTTCTTGTCCTCGGGCTTCTTGTCCTCCGGTTTCTTTTCCTCAGGCTTCTTCTCCTCGGGTTTTTTATCCTCCGGTTTCTTGTCTTCAGGCTTCTTGTCCTCGGGCTTCTTCTTCTCTTCAGGCTTCTTGGTTTCGGTCGTCTTGCCGTCTACCTTCGCTGGTGTCTTCTTCTCCTCCGGTTTGGTCGGCTTGGTTTCGCCGCCCCGGCAGCCCAAACCAAAAACCAATCCCAGACTGACCAGGCACGCCAGTAGCTTTTTCATCGGGTTGCTCCTTGTCTATGACGAATTGGCCCGGTGGTACTTTTCCGACACGGAACGGGGCCGCGTTCGCGTGTCATTGTTTGTAGATGCCCGATGCCCTTCTTTTATTCCCCGAGGCGGTCAATGTCCAACAAAAACTCCCCCAAATATTTCTTTCTTTGCTGGCCAAACACCCATCCTTACCAGGTCATGGTGGCACCCAATTATCAGTAACGGGCCGGTACCAACTTGTATGAAAGGCACAGCCACGAAGTCATACTCGGACATCGGAACCGAATAGCCGGCATAAAGGCTGCCAATTTTCGCCGCCTCTGGCGTCTGGTCAACCCTGAGGTGGCCCGACTTCAAAAGACCAACTTAGCGCGGCAGGATGCCGCAATGCAGGTACTCACGACGACAGCGTCGCGACCGTCCCAGTGATCTTTCGCACGCAGGCCTTGAATCGTTTTGGCAATATCGGATTAGGTTTGTCGCCTTAGCGCAGTTTCGTCGCAGGCTACGATGTGCCCCTCCCGGGCATGCCTCCAGCTGGGCGTTCCGGAACCTGCTCCGTAAGCCCTTGCGCCAGACGCCCAGATTTGCTTCAACAGTAAAATAATCTCCACACCTTACCGCTTGAGACATTCGCATCAAACAGCACGATTTGTAGGCCCGACAGCGGCTGGGATCGGCCCACCGTGCTTGGAGCATCGAATGTGAGCCCCCGTAACGCTGCCGCGACCAAACTATTTGCGTCGTTGGAATCATTTTTGTGCCCCTGCGGTGTTCACGAGTAGGATAACCGCCACTGCGAATCGCGAAACGCTGAGCTCTGGCCATCGCTAACATTGGCAAGGTTTTGCACGTTATTGCATATATTGCGCTCCAACCACGAATTGCGCACGGCAGTTCTATTCAGTATCCATTTCTTGCCACTTTCTCCCGGCGCGCTTTTCGGTCCCGGCCGGTGCGCTTCTTGGTACGCCTTTTCCCTACAAGACGACCCGTCACCTCTAATTAGTACTCTTGGGCCGGTGCGCTTTGTGCTGCGCCTTTTTCGAAGATATGGCCACGCCGCCACGACCCTGGCGAGCAGTTGTGCTGCGCCTTTTTCGCCCTGGGCAACGCCAGCCACGATAACATGGCCATGCCCACTTTCCGCTTCATCTCCACTTTCTGCTTCACCACTGGGGCCACCCGCCTCCCGTAGCGGTTCCGCAAGCTCTGACTGCTGGTCGTGCTCGGCAATGACGCTGTGCCCGACGTCAGTAGTTTGGTGGTCGGTGAGAAGGTCCACTATCTGGGCGTGGCTTCGGTCCGGGTCGGCTTGTCTTCATTGGGGTGGACGGGGCGCCTGGGGGCATAGGCTTTCTTTATCCCGAAGAGGGAGAAGTTTCCCGGTGGCTGCGGGCAGGGGCGGCCGGTCAGCACCAGGACGACTGCATGGTGGTTTCCCATGCAACGCCCCGAGACTGTCTAGGTCTGGCGGTATGCTTCAGCCTCGGTGGGAACCCTACGCCCGTCGGTTCCAGAGCGCTGCGCGACTTCATCCGAGAGGATGACCGAGTCCGACTGGTGGTCTGCGGCCACGTCCACCTGATGGGCGGACGGTCAGAGCGGCTTGGATCGGCCCTGGTGGTAAACGTGGCTGCTCATGACAGCGATGACCAACCGGCGCCGGTAGCCGAACTGCTGCTCGGGCCCAACGGAGCTGCAGACCCTGCCTGGTTCTGGCTTCCAAATTGGGACCTCCTGGGTGTCTGGGATATCGGCGAGAAGGGTGCCCGGAGGTTTATACAGGTCGGCATCACCAACCTCCAGCAGCTGGCGACAGCCTCGCCGGTAAATGTGGCTCGCGCGTTGGGCGAAACCGCAGAGAGCCGCCGAGCGCGCTTTTTCGTAGCGCACGCTTAGGCCCTGCTTTCCGGAGAGGTGAAGGGTATGGAGCCGCCGAGCCTGCCCCGCCGCCTAGGCGGTATCTGGCCATCGAGACTAATCCGTCTGAGGGTAGCCACAGGTATTGCTGGTTGGTGTCAGTGGCGGAGGAGCAGGGACCGGTTCGACAGTGGGCCTCCCGTCGCGGACAGGTCGAAGAGTAAAATATCCTTGAGGAGTTGGTGCAGTGGCCGGGGTCGGCGCCCGAGGTACCAGTCCTTTGGTATTTCTCGGACGAGCAGAATAAGTTGTCGGAGCGAATGCAGAAGTATGGGTTACGGGTGCCTGTGGCCCTGCAGCACGGGATAGACCTGTTCAAGGAATGCTTCAGGGGATACAGGCTGGCTCTGCCGACGGAAAAGTTTGACCTGAGGTCTGCGGCCGAGGCGGCGGGCTTCCGGTTCAGGCATCCGAAACTGGACGGGCTGGATGTTGCCGTGGGGTGCCTACGCTGGCGAGACCGCGGCGGTTGCGACGAGGCTGAGTTGCGAACCCTCCTTGAATATGGTGAAGACGATGTCCTCGCCCTAAGGGCCTTGGCGCAGTGGCAGGACCAGCTGGGTCGGCGGGCCTCACCGAGGACAGGGGTCGAAAAATTACGGCTCGGCCCCTAGGTAACGCAGGGAGCAGCGGCAGTCTAATCGCTTGAAAGAGTGGGTCGGAGAGTGCCTCAGCCACGAGAAGCGGTGGAAGTACGGCTAGCCGTCGGGCGTCGCCCTCCGAGGCAACAGCATTTTTCTTCGCA
>BEIM01000156.1 GCA_002898995.1 bacterium HR36 | reverse complement strand
CGGTGTAAGCCGACATCCGCCCCATGATAGCCGTCAGCGTGCTTTCGGTGACATTCTTCAGCTCGTTGATTGGCTTACCCGCGCGGATGCTTTCGATGAGATCGGTGTGCTCCTGGACATACGGATTAGCAAAGCGCCGCGCCGTTTCTCGCGGTACAACGGACTGGCCGTTGATTCTGTACTCATTGACGACGCAAGTGCCTTTGGTGCCGACTAGGACTTCGGCCACACCGCTCATCCCTGGCAAATTGCCGTCGCAACCGGTGATTTGCCGACACATGCTTTGCACGCGCAGACCATTGGGATACTCGTATTCGACGCAGAAGAAGTTATAAATGTGGCCATCCACCCGCGGATCGGTGTAAGGTCGTGTGCGACCTCCCATCCCCAGGCAGCGTAGCGGATGCGCACGCAGGGCCCAGTTGATCACGTCGAGATTGTGCACGTGCTGTTCGACAATGTGATCGCCGCACAGCCAGACAAAGTGGTACCAGTTGTGGATCTGATAGTCGAGATCGGTCATGCCTGACTGGCGCGGACGAAACCAGATATCACCCTGATTCCAGTAGCAACGACCGTGGAGGATGTCTCCCAGGACGCCGTCGTGGATGCGTTTGATGGTTTCGATGTAAGGCCCTTGGTGCCGGCGTTGCGTGCCCGCTGCGATGCCCAGACCTTTCTTGAGGGCATCCTCGTACACCTTCAGGCAGGTGCGCACGCCGGCGCCGTCCACCGCCACGGGTTTCTCCGTGAAGATGTGCTTGCCCGCGGCCACACAGGCTTCCAAATGGTCGGGGCGGAAACCTGGCGGCGTAGCCAGGATGATGTAATTGACATCGCACTCCAGCACCCGCCGATATCCTTCCAAGCCACCAAAGCAACGCTCCTCGGGGACATCCACGCGGTTGCCGTGTTGCTTTACCTGCGGGTCGTCGGCAAATTTGTACAAGCGCTGCCGCAGTCCCAGTGCTTTGTTGCGGAAATAATCGCACAACGCCACGATCCGCACATTAGGAGCGGCCCGCAGCACATCCTCGGCTGCTCCGGAACCGCGACCACCGCATCCGATCACGCCCACTTTGATCTCATCGGAGCCGGCGGCGTGAACGTAAGGCACACTGGCTAGTGTGGCCGCCACTCCCGCCGCAGCCAGACTCCCTTCTTGCAAGAATTCCCGACGCGTGACCTCTGGTTTGGGCATGGCGTTTCTCCTTGTCGTACGGTTCTTGGGTTCTTTTGGGGCAAGAGCCAAGAGGCAAGTTTATCCGTCAGGGACTTTCGCGGGTGACCTTGGAGCGGAGGCCCTTGAGGACATCATATTCCTGATAAGGGCGCACGACCCGAAAACCGACAAAGACACCTTCCGTCAGCCACCAGATGCTTTGTGGCCGTTGCGGGTCTTGCCGCCACCATTCCTTAGAAGAAGCCCGCCGCGCGGCACTGCGGAGCATGGGCGCTTCGTCATCCCAGGAACCGCCCCGCACGACATGCGGTGTACGTCGCTCCGTCGGCAGAAGCACCGGGCAAAGTGTGGCGACATCCGCGGGAAACTTGCGGTAGAACTGGGCGTCATAATGATCCACGCACCACTCGGCCACGTTGCCATGCATATCGTGCAGCCCCCAGGGATTGGGCTTTTTCTGACCGACGGGGTGCGGCTTGGCATCCGAGTTGTCCACATACCAGGCATAATCGTCCAGCTGGCGCGGATCCGCTCCAAACGAGTAAGCGGTTGCAGTGCCAGCGCGACAAGCATATTCCCACTCTGCTTCCGTGGGCAGGCGATAGAGCTTCCCCGTCTTGGCCGACAACCAGCGGCAATATTCCATCGCCGCATGATGCGTCATGCACAGCGCCGGATAGCCGTCGTGCCCGTAACCAAACGTCATGTCGGTATAAGGCGGCGTCGGCCGACTCACAGCATCTGCTTCCTTCTCGTGCGGTGGTTGCTGGGTAAGATCCACCTTCACTTCCTGTTTCCGCTTGATGTCCAGACTGAATGCGAACTCATCATACTCGTTCCAGGTAACCTCGCACTTGCCCATCCAGAACGGCCGAATCCGCACCAAATGCTGCGGTCCTTCATCGGGATTGCGGCCCGGCTCGTTTTCCGGACTGCCCATCCGATACACTCCGCCAGGAATCGGAATCATCTCGAACTTGATGGACGTTCCCGGGATTGTCTCCACGTACGGCTTCATGTCCGCAGGCAATGGATCGATCTGCGGCATGTCCTTTTGTTGTGCTGCTGGCTCAGACCATCCCCAGACCAGCAAAGCTCCGAAGCCAATCGCTAAGCTTACTCGCCGCGCCATCCCCATGCATCTTCTCCGAGCACAATGCAGATTGTCAGCGACAGGGCGGTTCCCATCGTCGCGGCCGGCAATACACTTATGGTACAAACGCGAGTGAGGATTGACCATGAAGGGCATCACGGTGGTAATAGGGCAAGCAGCAGGAATAGTATTAGGCCTGGCGGTTTGGGCGGGGTTTGTCAGCAGCCAGGGGGCTGCTCCCAACCTTGAGCGTTACCAGGCCGAGCAGCCACACATGGGCACACTTTTCCGCATCGTGGTTTATTCTCCAGACGAAGCCCGTGCCCGGGCGGCCTGCCAGGAAGCCTTTAGACGCATTGCCCAACTGGATCATACCATGAGCGACTACAAGGAGGACAGCGAGTTGATGCAACTGTGCCGCCAGCCCGTTGGTACAGCAGTCAAAGTCAGCCCAGATTTATTCCGCGTCTTGTGGGCGGGGCAGCAAGTAGCGCGGGCCACCGATGGCGCTTTTGACGTTACGGTCGGGCCAATAGTACGCTTATGGCGCCGCGCCCGCCGCCAGCGCGAGCTCCCCGACGAAAAACGTCTGGAAGCCGCTCGCGCCGCCGTCGGCTACGAAAAGCTCCAGCTCGATCCCGACAGGCAGACCGTGACCTTGCTGCGTCCGGGCATGGTGCTGGACCTGGGCGGGATTGGCAAAGGCTTCGCGGCCGACGAAGCGCTGCAGGTGCTGCGCCGACATGGTCTGAACCGCGCCATGGTGGTGGCGGGCGGAGATGTTCGCGTCGGCGAACCGCCACCCGCGGCAGCGGGCTGGAAGATTGCCATCGCCGGCGTTCAAGCTGGCGCTAAAGCAACAGAATATCTCCTCTTGACCAACGCCGCCGTTTCCACGTCCGGCGACCTGGAGCAGTATGTGGAGATCGGCGGACGACGCTATTCGCACATCGTCAATCCCAAAACTGGCCAAGCCCTGGTCGGTCGCCGCAGCGCCACCGTGGTTGCCCCAACCGGCACCCAATCCGATCCCTGGGCGACCGCTTTATGCGTTCTCGGCGAACAAGGGCTGGCATTGATCGAAAAACAGCCGGACTTAGCCGCGCGTTTGCTCATTGCTCACGACATCTCCAAACCGCCTGGCAATTGTGCCCAATCGCCAACGAATACCTCGCAGGCCGGCGTTCGCGCTTACACCTCGTCCCGCTGGTCACACTTGCCTCGACCCTAACAGGGCAACCGGCCAGCCTTAACTTCGAGCGGGCAACGATTCGCAATGCTCACGCCGCCCGTCAATGTCATTTTTGACCGTCCATTCCCTTGCCCCGCATCAATTCGGGCAAAAGTTTTTGCACGGTTTCGGCAGGAATGGCATACGATTCCGTGCGTCCTGCGCGGGCAATGTTGATACCGATAACCCGGCCATCGAGATTGACGAGTGGCCCACCGCAATCTTTCGGTTGCAGCACCGCGTCGTGTTGCAGTACCCTGGGAAACCCGGAGCGCTTCTCGCTCAACTCGCCCCCCAAACGATTTTGAAATTCCGCCCGTGAGAAGTTCCGTGGTCGCTGCCCCAGCGTCACCTGTTTTTCCACAAACTCTTGGTCACGCAACACCACTACGCGGATCCGAGCTCCCGGCGGATACGCGCGGAGCGCTTCTAGCAGCCCTTCAACATTGCGTACCCGCTGCCCAGCCAGAGAGTAAATGACATCTCCGCTTAGTAAGCCAGCTTTTTCGGCGGGGCTACCTTCGAGCACCGAGGTGATCGTGGGGCCATCCTCGGTATCCTGCAAGGTGACGCCGAGATATCCGACATTGGGATTGGGATACGAACCAGGTCCTTTGGCGGGCACATCACGAGCAGCCACGCTGACAATGCCGACGGCCGCTATTTGGCCCCCAGGTTTCGGCGCTATCACAAACGTGCCCACCGACGCCTGATCCCCCGAACCCCACTCCACGGGTTTCAATCCCTTAGCAGGGATTCGCAACAGCAGCAAATCGAAAGCCTCATCCCTGCCAACAGCGCGGGCTTGGTACTGCGCACCATCCGGCAACCGAACTGCAGCAGGCCCTTTTACCTCGCTGGCCTTGGTGATGATATAGCCGTCCGGGTTCACTACTGCTCCCAACGCCATCACTTTCCCATTCACCAGCACTTCCACTGTGCTCTGGCCAGCTTGCCTAACCGCTTTTTGAAAAGCTTCCCGCAACGTCGGGTCGGTGCGATACGGTTTCGCAGTCGGTCGCGCCTGGCCCCGAACTGCCTGGGGCGCACCCGCCAGGCCTAGCACCAGCATAACTACGGTTAGCCAGCCGATTACCTTTTGCCCGCGAACGATACGTAGCATGGCCATTCCCTCCAGACGTTCCTGGTGCTAAAGCTAGGGCTGCGACATGGGGCGCTTACCCAGTTTTACTTTCAATTCGACCTTCTCGCCATTGCGGAGCACTTCCAGTCGCATTTCTTCGCCTGGCTGCTTCCGCCGCAAAATATGCAGGAAAGAGCGGTAGTCGCTGACCTTACGGCCATCGCAGCTGACGATGACATCATTCGGCTGCAACCCAGCTTTTGCGGCCGGCGAATTGGGCGCTACTTCCAGAATCTTCGCCTGCTCTCCTTCCTCGTCTCCGCGTACTCCCAAATACGCCAGGCCCACTTCCACGCCTTTCGCTAGCGCCTCCCAGGTCTCGCGATAGGTGTCAATCGGCACGTGAATATTTTGCTCCAACAATTCGCCGATGCGGCTGTGGATACCAATGACTTTGCCCTTCAAATCGAACAAGGGCCCGCCCGAATCTCCACCTACCAAGGTGCAATCGGTCAGCACCATCGTCTCTGGATCGACCAGTAACACGCGACCCAGACGCACCACCGGCGTCCGCCCAGGGCGAAACCCACCAGGATGGCCAATCGCCATCACCCAATCTCCTACACGCACGTGTCGCGTATCTCCCATTTCCGCGTAAGGGTAAGGCCCCTCCCCTTCCAACTTGATCATGCCGCTATCCGCCAATGGATTTCTCCCCAGGGTCTTGCCTTTTACCCGTTTGCCATCAGCAAATATCACTGTCACCTCTTGGCCCGGCTTTCCAGAAACGTGCCCGGCTGTCAATACATATCCGTCCCGAGTGACGACCACTCCACTTCCTTGCCCCTGCCCGACCACTACCGCCACCACTGCCGGCATAACTTGCTTCACCACTGCCTGCACTTTGTCCTGCACTAAACGCAACTGAGCCAGCCCGGGATCCTCCACACCTACTGGCGGCCCTGGCTCGCTCCAAACCGAAGCCCGCACCACTAACAACCACCCAACTAATAATAAGATAGCACTCACCAATACTGGCCACTTCGCCACTCGATGCCCGATGGAATCCATGCCCAGCATTACCACCTTCTCCTTAATGCTCAGGGTGCATCTCTCGTTCTTCCAGTGGACTACACGTGAGTGATGCTGGCGAGGTCCATTGAGTGGAGCCATTGAGGCGGGAAATCTCACGCCTGCCCGTCCTGCCCTGCTAAAAGATACACTGCCACCCCACTCACTTTCAAGAGGCCAGGCCTCCCATTTTTCTGGCCTCTCCAGGAGCCCAATCTCGTCGCTTGCTTTCAGACGACGACAGACCTTCGCACGGACACGTTTGAACCCCCCTCACCTTGACCTGCACTCTTCCGCCCAGCGACCCAAGCGGTTGCTATAAATATGAGCGCGCTATGCCCAACACACTACTCCACCGTATCACGAATTGCCCCATGATTCACACAGCAACGTGCATCCGCATATCCTGCTTCCGACCGCACCCTGTGCTCGGTCCGCTGCTCCTTGGACTTCTGGCCGCTACTGTGTTCGGACTCAGCCAGCGGGCTACTCTGCAAGGGAGTGATCCCCAGCCTTCGCTGCAACGACAACCCTGGACCACGTCTCGGATCACCGGTTCACCCGAACCGCCTCCGCCCTATAAGATCGAAAACGCCTTCCCCAAACTTCGCTTTCGCAACCCGCTACTGCTGACCCGCGCCCCAGGATTACGCCGCTGGTTTGTTGCGGAGCAGGCTGGACGCATTTATTCTTTCCCAGACCGCCCCGACATCACTCACCCCGACCTTTTCCTCGACCTGACGCGCGAAATCCAAAGTTGGGCTCCTCACAGTAACGTTAAGGGTGTCGCTGCCGTTTATGGTCTCGTTTTCCATCCCCGTTTCCAGGAGAATCGCTACTGCTATATCTGTTACGTCCTGGATAGCAAGGACGGAAAGCCTTTGCCTGATGGCACCCGTGTCTCGCGCTTTCGCGTTGTTGACTTGGACCCACCCCGCTGCGATCCCCAGAGCGAAACTATCGTTATCACCTGGCTGGCGGGCGGGCATAATGGCGGCGACTTACATTTCGGTCCCGACGGCTGCCTCTATATTTCCACGGGGGACGGTAGCGATCCTAATCCTCCCGATCGCCTGGATACTGGCCAGGATATTAGCGATCTTCTCGGCTCCATTTTGCGCATCAATGTTGACCAACCCACCCGCGATAAACCCTATAGCATTCCTCCCGACAATCCGTTTATTAGTTTTTCGCAGGCCCGGCCGGAAATCTGGGCCTACGGTTTTCGCAATCCCTGGCGGATGAGTTTTGATCGCAAAACAGGCGATCTTTGGGTAGGCGATGTTGGCTGGGAACGCTGGGAAATGATCTATCGTGTTCGTAAAGGCGGTAATTATGGTTGGTCGGTCATGGAAGGACCTCAACCGGTTCGTCCCGAGAGCCGCCGCGGGCCTACTCCGATTCTGCCGCCGCAACTAGCCTTGCCCCACACACAAGCTGCTTCTATTACCGGCGGTTATGTCTATCGAGGTCGCAAACTACCCGAGTTAGCCGGCGCCTATATTTGCGGCGACTGGGTCACCGGCCGAATCTGGGCGTGCTATTTCGATGCTGATCGGCCCCTCTCTTATAAGGAAATCGCCCGCGGACCCTATCGCATCGTGGCTTTCGGCGAAGACCCAGAGGGCGAACTCTATTTCCTTCACTATTCCGAACAAGGCAGCATTCATTACTTGGTTCCGAATCCCCAACCCGATACCTCTAAGTCTTTCCCGCGTAAACTAAGTCAGACCGGCCTGTTTCAGTCATTGAGTCCTCTCAAACCTGCCCCCGGTGTTTATCGTTTTGCGACAAACGCCTCGATGTGGATGGACACCGCTTTCGCCGAATATTACGTCGCCTTGCCTGGTCACTCCCATGCTACCATTTATGATAGCCCTATTTTGCCGGAGGGAGCATTCTTCCGTTCTCAATTGTTCTTCCCGAAGGACGGCGTGCTGGCGAAGAATATAGGTCTCCCTGTCGTCTGTGGCGATTCCGCAACGCCTCGCTGGATCGAAACGCAAATTCTGCATTTCGATGGTGCCGAATGGCAAGCCTATACCTACGGCTGGAACGACACCCAATCTGATGCGGAGTTAGTGCCTGCTGAGGGCCGGGAG
>BEIM01000155.1 GCA_002898995.1 bacterium HR36 | reverse complement strand
TACGCGTGGATGGTCAGCCGGCAGTGGTCGGCGTCGGCCCCCAGGGGGAATTAGTGCTCGGGATCCCCGCAAGCAAAGGACACAGCGGTAACCTGCCCCGGGAAACGAAAACTGCGGCGGCGCATCGAGTGGAATTTGATTGGTCGGCATTCTGGGAACGGCGGGGGCCAGAAATGGTAGCCAACCTGGAGTTACCGCCAGCGCAACTGGCGAAGCTGGAGTTGGCCGCGCCGGCCAGCTTTCGCGTCAGCCTGCGCGGTGGAGAGGCGAGTCTGGTTCATACCGAGTTCTTAGCCGGACAGCGCGACTGGCTTCGCTATTTGTGGGCCTTGGGTTCTGGCAGCTCGCGGCTGGAAGTCGTCCTCCAACCACTCGCTGCTTCCGGCTCTGGCCCGATCGTTCACGTGCATCAACAGGTCCAGCATGTTTTCGAAAGCGCTGGCTGGCAATCGCGCTTTCAATTGGAGCTAGAGACTGTTGAAGAAGCGTTGCCTGCAATAACTCTGACTGTGCCTGCGGGCTTGCAGGTGGAAAGCGTGCAAGAACGGTTACGAGGATTATCGGCCGACCACTGGAAGCAGCAAAAAACCGCTCAAGGTACCCAGATAGAGGTGCGTCTGCCGGGGTTGGCGCGTCGTGCGGAACTGGAGGTGGTTTGCCGGCCGCGATCTTTCAAGTGGGACGCCCCTGTTCGGCTGGACTGGCTGCAGGTCGAGCCAGCGTCTTCCCTGGTGACCAGCATCAGCGTGCGCTGGCCCCAGGGGTTGACCTTGAGCAGCTGGGTGTTCGGCGACTTCCAGCCACAGCAACCTCCACAGCTGGGCCGAGACGGTTTCTGGCAGCTTGTCCTGGAGCAGAGTGTGCCGGGCTTGCTAGGGCCTGCCTCGCTGCCGCGCGTTACCGTACGCCGGCAAACGGCCGACCTCTCTGTCCAAGCCCAGTTGTATTGCGAATTGGGGCTTCTCCAGAGCCGCATGCAAGCCCAGCTAACCTGGAATGTGCGTTCGGGATCGGTGTTTCGACTCGGCGTGCGTGTTCCGGCCGACTGGACGGTACAAGACGCGCAAATTTCGGAAGGAGCCGACACACGCGACTGGGTTTGGCGGCGGGAAGGGCAACGCCTTTGGGCGGAGCGGCAGGAGGGTACACTGCAAGCCCCCGCTACGGCGCGCATGACTTTGGAGCTTCGCTCTCGCTCACCCCAGCCTGACTTTTCTCGTTCAGGCACCTGGCCGTTGCCCGAACTAGTTCCCGAACAGGCTACCTGGGCTCAGGCTACCTGGTACCTGACTCTGGAGCGTGTCCAGGACGCACGCGGACGCCGTTATCCTTTGGGCACTCTTTGGCCCGCTGCTCCGTGGTCAATGCGTCTTGTGGCTCCCACCGTGACCGAAACTGCCAAGCCCGCTGCCGATTACGCTTTCACAGGCCCACTTCCCAGCAACTTTGCGAGACCCACTGGGGCAACCTCTAAAAAGGCCACTCCCGATTACGTCTTCACAGGCCCGCTTCCCAGCAACTCCCACCTCCGGCTGATCGCCGCTCCCGCCATGTACCGTATGAATTGCGATACTCTCCTGGACTGGCGCACTGCAGTAAACGCACCTGAGACAGCGACAGGAGCTGGGCGCCTCCACGTGCGGTGGTCGGTGCAGGTCGAGCCGGTCACGGGGCTCGTGCGCTCAGCCTCGGTGCAGTTTCCCGGCGAGATGCCCGACCTGGATTGGCGAATCGTTAGCGGAGACGCGGACTTGCAGCAAGTAGCCAGGCGTATCACACACCAACCTCTAGCCAACAGGTCGCAAACCTGGACAGTTTTTGAGTTCCGTTTCGATGCTGCATTGCTGGCGCCGGTGCGGCTGGAAGCGGACTGGCTTTACCCGTGTCCGGAGAAAAAGCTAGCGGCGGACGCCCAGGAAGCAGCATGCCTGTGCGAGTTGCCGGTGCCTTGCGGTCAACCAGAACAATGGTGGGAAGGCCGCATTGACTGCGCGCCAAGTATTCCCTCTCACTGGACATTTTCAGCCGTATGGGTCGGCCAGGCAGCAGACAAGCCCGCCGGCAAACCGCTACAGGCTCTGCCCTGGCTGTATGCCCAACCAGCCTTAATTCGCGTGGGAGCGCTGCCACCAAGCCCGCAGCGGGCCGTGATCCAAGGGGCATTGCTCGGCATCTCTTGGGACAGTCAGGCCCAGCTTCGGTGTGACTACTGGGCGTGGACGCAGGCTGCGGAACACGCGGCCAGCGTTCTCCCTTCCGCGACAACTGGCGCGAGTTATCGCTTGCGGCTCCCTCGTGGGGCGATGCTGCGTACGGCCGACATTTGGCACATCGTCGAAGGTCAAGCAGTGCGCGTCAGCGACGCCGTCAGCGACTCTCAAAGCGGCCAGGTCATCTTCACCGCGACCTCGACAGGCCCGGCCATTTTCCATGTTCGTTACAGTCTGCCTGCGCAGAGTTGGTACTGGGTAATCAGTTGGCCTGATGTTTGGCCCACTTGGGAAGACGGCGTGACGGTGTTGGGCAGGCGAATCTGGGCACGGGTGCCTGGGAACTGGTCGCCTGTGTTTCGCCAAGGGGTATTCCGACACGTTACCGGCGGCGAATCGCTGGCCACTTCTTTGGTCTTTGGCGATGCGAATAGCCCGGCCCGAGCAGTGGCTGCGTGGTGGAAACAACCGTTTACTGATATGGACGCACATCCTGGGGTGTCAGGAAATGAGCCAGAACTTGAAGTGCCGGTTTCTTTCAAAGGGTTTGCCTGGTGGGAAATAGGAGAGAGTGCTTGGGCTGGCGGAATGCTTTGGGTGCAACGCGACCGTGCCCATACTGCGGCGGCAGCAGTGGGAGTGGGCATTTTGATCGCTGGGTATGTGCTGCGACGCCGGGTTCGCTGGTGGTTTCTTAGCGCTGCTGGGCTGCTTATGTTGGCGAGCTTACTGGCGTTGCTCTGGCTGCCATCGGATCTGGCGACACTGAGCTACTGGCCGCTGGGAGCTTTGGGTATTGTCATTTGGTTAGCGGTTCGCGCTGCCACTGAGGTGGAGTCCCCGGGGTCTCAGGAATTGGCGGTGCCTGAGGTTTTCAGCACGCCTAAAGTGGCGTCAGCATGCTGGTGGCTAGCGTGGGGGGTTGGACTGCTAGCGGCCCAAAGTTTCTTCGTCGCCGCCGATGAACTCAATCAGGCCAAGGACAGGCCGCCACCTTCAGAGCCACAAAAAGAGCGCCCGACCATCACCCTGCTGCATTACACTGAAGGCCAGGGACCATCGAGCCGGCATTGGGTACTGGTACCGCTAGACTGGTGGCAGCGCTGGCAACAGCAAATACAACCAGCGCATGCCACTCGTTCCTGGCTGATCACCGCCAGTCGGTGGCAGGTCGAAATGGACGAACTGCCGTCCCAAGGCAAGCCTGCCGGAAAGCTGGCCAGAGCGGTCATCGCCTGGGATCTGGAGGTGCAGGTCTTCGCTGCCGAAGTTTCCGTTTCGTTGGCCGTCGGCGGCATCCGCTGGCAATCCGCTGAGGAGGTGTTACCGCAGGGCAAGGAAACTCTGGACATATCGCCCCTGGAGCCAGGAGTTGCACTGCGCTTACGTGGGCCCGGGACACGCCGATTGCGCCTGGTTGGACACGCGGATATTCAGCAGTCCGGCAGCGAATACTGGGTGCGGTGGAAAACTCCCGCGCTAGCTTTCGCTCAGTTGCAGGCCAACTTACCGGGATACGCACGCCGGGTGGAATGTCTCGGGGCACGTGGTCGTGTGCACATTCAGCCGGCTACTCTTCCACCACCGCGTCCCGTCACCGTTTGGCAGTGCCAAGCCGACTTGGGACCGACATCGGAAGTGAGACTGGCTTGGTTGGTTCCCGAAACAGCCCCGCCTGAATGGACCGTGGAGGAGTTTCATTGGCTCCGCCCAGAGAAATGGGAGCTACGCTGGCTTAGTGTGTGCCAGTTGGAACAAACCCGAGGACAACTTAGCGAAGTCCGCTTGGCAGTACCCCAGAGCTTTCTCGTGCGCTCGGTCGAAGTGCGTCCGGCCGCCGGGCAAGAGCGGGGAACATCGGCCCCCCGTGGCGGGTCTGCCCTCGGACAATTCAGCTGGCGCATCGCGGAGCAGGCGCCTTACCGTATCCTGAGCGTGCAACTCGCCCAACCTGTTGCCGGCTCCTGCACGCTTTACGTGGAATACATCTTAGACCCCGCGTCCTGTCCCATTTGGGCGGCTACAGCTCCCGCTGTGGCAATGCAGCATGTCCTGGCGCCTGCAGCACTGATACGCCCGATGCCACCTCTTTGGCCCCTGGGTTGGCTGGAAAGGCAATCCTTGCGGCAAATGACATTGCTCGTCGGTGTGCCTCATGTGATGCTCCCTCAAACCAGCAAACGGCGAGGCGCCTGGCTGAGTTGGCACGGGGATGAGCGCCTGGCGCTACGGGTCTTGCCTCGTGGCGGTGCCAAATCTGCTACGCCTCCCCCAGACTTACTCGCACGCTGGCCGATCAAACTTGCGGCACCAGCAGCAAACACGGACAAACTTCCGACAAGTCCGCAGCGCAATCCCGGCTTCTGCCAATTGCTGGCTCCTTATGCGCGATTGCTGGTGGTCTTACTCGCTCCCACGCCGAGCGCGTTTACAGTAAGCAGAACGATTCAACTGGAACTGGACTGGTACCAGGCCCAAGCCCAATTCCGCCTGGAAGTGCAGGCTCATGGCGCATCCTTACCGGTCGCCGTAACTGCACTACTCCCCCCTGCTTTTCGTGTTACCGAAGTGAGCGGGAAAGAACTGACCGACTGGCTCCAGGAAGGCAGTCAGTTGCGGTTGTGGCTTCGCCCTGCTCAGACCGCTGCGGATCTCCAGATTCGCGGGAGTTTTCCCATAAGCGGTTCGGGAGAACAGCGCACCATAAGCCTCCCTGTCATTTCCTTGCCAGGGTTTCGGCCGAAGGACACTCAAATCACAGTGAGCGCCGCCGCGGGCTTGCGTTTCCAGCTGGTCAAGAGCCAGGCCCTGGCGATCCTCAGTCAAACAGAGAACAAGGCGAGTTACCAAGCCCAGGCTGCTGCTTACAGCGGCGTTCTGGAGGTACATCCGGCTGGTGCACGCTATACCGTCCAATTGAACTCTAGCCTGCGTCGCGAACCGGACTGGTTTTGGGAAACACAAGCCGAATGTCGCTCGACTGCTGGCCCCATTCGCAGCGTTCTCATGCACGTCCTTCCCTGGTCGGGACCACCTCCCCTGGTTGTTTCCGAAGAGCTGCACCAGGTTCGAGTCGAGCCAGCATCGCAAGGCAATGGATATGTCATTCGCGTGGAGTTTCCCGAAGCTGCTTCCCTCGCAGACCAGGCTGTGCGCTTTCGCATACTTGGCAGACTCGACCTCAACGCTGAGAAACGATCTCCCTTGCCATTGTTCCACCTGCCTGAAGCACAATCCGTGCGACATCGACTGATGGCATGGCCTCGCGACATGCAGCTTGATAACGCCACCGCAGAGAACGACGCCTACCGCTTGCCGAGCGAACCGAATGCTGCCGCAGTCGTTCTCCAACCGAGCGCAACTCGTACTTCTGCGGTCCGGGTGTTTTTCGCGCAGCTCGACGTCTGGCACCACCACGACGCTCTGCACGCCGCCCAACTTACTCTCTGGCTCGTTCATCCTCCGCGGGCCTGGCTGACGCTCCGCCTTCCCGCCTCTGCACAGTTGCTCGAAACCACACTCAACCACCAGCCCGCCTTCTCCCACTCCGAATCGGATGGTTCGCTCCACCTCGCGTTGCTGTCGGTCAGTGGCTTGTCGTGCCTCCGCCTTACTTACCTGCTCAACGAATCGCCAAACGAGACCCCACTAGCCGAAGTGGACGGCCAGCCGCTCCGCACTGTCTGGCTCCAGCGCTGGTATCCTTTGCAAAACGAGATGCCTACCGCGGATTCTGCCCAGATGCTCATGGAGCAGCAGCTGGCCTTCGCCGAAGCCGGCTTGATGTTATTGCGCCAGGAGTTGCCTTTCGTGACCGGCGAAAGTACGGCCAGGTTGGGGCAAGTGGCGGGCCTCGTGAACGAATTGTTGCAGGCTTCCCGGCGAACGTCCGCGCTTCCTGAATCGCTATCGAAACGTTGGGAGGCCTTGCGGCGGCAATGGTCGGAATTGACGGCCTCACCGCGGTTTGATCCCATTCGACGTCTGCCGAACCAGCCGGGAGTTTGGCCTGCCACACTGCTAGTCAAGCCCTCAATGCCCTTCTTGGCCGCGCAACCCACGGGGCAACTCTGGCTGGCAAGCAATCCCTGGCCCCCCCAAGCCAGCTCCCTGCCTTCTTGGGATTATCGGAGTCTTCCTTGGTTGGCTACGCTTACTCTGGCGCTGGCCCTGCTGGCGGGGATCGGCGTTTTGCTGCTGCGCTGGCGACGCCGTATCTGCCAACGCTTCGCCCCAGAAAGTCTGGTCGCCCTGGCGGTGTTCTGGGGTGTTTTCCTGGAGCCGACTTGGCCAGCTCTCGCTTGGTTAACTCTGGCTATCTACTGGCGTTATCGCCGTTGGCGGCAGCATCGCACACTGCTGCAAAGTCAGAACTTCGTCGTCGCCGCTTCACGCTAGTCTGGTGGGCGGCAAATTACCCGCCTGCGCTGTATGATGGTATTGGCTGGCTGATAACCCGCAATGAGGATTTTATCATGCCTCGGACTTTTCAAGGACACGGCATTCGCTTCCGGTATCCCGATAACTGGGAACTGGAAGAAACAGAATTGGATGCAGGCTGGATGGTGTCGGTGCAAAGCCCGGAAACGGCTTTCATGCTGTTGAGCATGCACCCGCCGGAGCTGAGCGTGGACGAAGTGTTGGAGGCGACGCTAGCGGCGCTGCGTGATGACTACCGCGATTTGGAATGCGAGCCGGTGCGCCAGCGCATCTGCCAGCGGCAGGCTAAAGGTTACGATATCCAGTTCATCAGCATGGACTTCACTAACACCTGCTGGGTGCGCAGCTTTCGCGTTCCCAATTCCACAGTGTTGATCATGTGCCAGGCCAACGACCTGGAACTGGACGACGCCAAGCCGGTGCTGCGCGCAATTCTCGCTTCGTTGCAGCTAACCGATGAGCCCGCGCAAGCCTGAAACACAGCCCAGCTCGCAGAGGGCGGCAGAGGTCCGTGCCTGGCCGACACCGTTGATGCAATGCCTGCGACGGGGTCGGATATTCTTCGAGAATGTTCAACCCGCGGTGGAGTGCGGACGCTATCCGATCAAAAGGGAAGTGGGTGACGTGTTGGTAGTGGAAGCAGATGTTTTTCGCGAAGGGCACGATCAGCTCGCGGTGCGCTTGCTTTACCGCCACGAACGGGAACAGGCCTGGCACGAAGTCCCCATGCACTCCCTGGGAAACGACCGTTGGCGAGCCGAATTTACGCTACGCGAGTTAGGCGAATACTATTACACCTTAGCGGCCTGGACGGACGTTTTTCATTCCTGGTTGCAGGGCGTGCTTCGCAAAGTGGCGGACGGCCAATCGGTGTGTAGTGATCTCCTGGAAGGCGCCGCCTGGATCCGCCACACTGCAAGCGCATTGTCGCACCAAGAAATCGAAGTTGCCGCATCCGTACCTGTTTACCTGGGCCCGAATTCCTCGCATGACCACGACCCTGCCGTGATGCAGGCAAGGCCCGTTCTAACCGAGGTCCACACGACTCCAGCCGTCGAGGACGAGAGCAATATCGCGCGCCTTGCCGAAGAATTGCTGAGTGTGGCGGAACAAGTCGAGCG
>BEIM01000154.1 GCA_002898995.1 bacterium HR36 | reverse complement strand
TGGGTGAGGCTGCGTGGGTTTGGATTTAAATTCCGGGTGATATTGCACGGCGATAAACCAGGGATGGTCGGGCAGTTCGATGGCTTCCACCAGCTTGCCATCAGGACTCAATCCGCTGGCTACCATCCCCGCCGCTTCAAAGGCCGTGCGGTAGCTATTGTTGAACTCGTAGCGATGTCGGTGCCGCTCCGAGATAATGGGCTGACCATAGGCCTGGCGGATGCGGCTACCCTCTCGCAACTGGCACGGGTACGCCCCCAATCGCATCGTCCCGCCTTTTTCTGCAATCTGCCGCTGTTCATCCATCAGGCAAATGACTGGATGGGGCGTGTCGCGGTCGAATTCCGTGCTGTTCGCCTCGCTCAGCCCGAGCACGTGCCGGGCAAACTCGATGGCTGCGCACTGCATCCCCAGACAGATGCCGAAAAAGGGAATCTGTTTTTCCCGGGCGTAGCGAATGGCTTCGATCTTTCCCTCGATACCGCGATCGCCGAAGCCCCCAGGCACCAACACCCCGTCGCAATCGGCAAGGACGCACTGCGGCCCATCCCGCTCGATTTCCTCAGCATCCACTTTCCGTACCGAAACCCGCGTCGTATGGGCCAGCCCGGCGTGGTCCAGCGCTTCGTAGATGGATTTGTATGCATCATGATGGCGGATATACTTGCCCACCACCGCAATGGTCACCTCATGGGCCGGGTTCATGATTCGCTGCAGCAGTTCCTTCCAATCGCTGATGTCGAGCGGCTTGGCTTTCAAACCGAGCTTCTGCACGATTAATTCGTCCAATCCGTTTTGCGACAAACTGATGGGCACTTCATAAATGCTGTAGGTCTTGTCGAGTTCCTCAATGACCGCGCTAGGTTCGACATTGCAAAAGAGGGCGATTTTCTGCTTGTCTTCCTTGGACAAAGCGCGTTCGCTGCGGCAGATCAGGATATCGGGCTGGATACCAATTTCCCGCAAGCGCGCCACGCTCTGCTGTGTTGGCTTGGTCTTGAGTTCCCGGGCAGCTTTGAGGTACGGCACCAGCGTCAGGTGGATGAAGAGACAATTTTGTTTGCCGATTTGGAGAGCAAACTGCCGAATGGCTTCGAGAAAAGGCAAGCCTTCGATGTCGCCCACCGTGCCGCCAATTTCGGTAATCACCACATCCACCTCGGGCCCGCTCACGGCGCGAATCGCTGCTTGGATTTCGTCCGTAACGTGCGGGATGACCTGCACCGTCTTGCCGAGATATTCCCCCCGGCGTTCTTTCTGGATCACCGACAAGTAAATCCGACCGGTCGTGAAGTTGCAATTGCGGTCTAGCGGTGCGGAGGTGAATCGCTCATAATGGCCCAAATCGAGATCGGTTTCACTGCCGTCGTCCAAGACGTACACCTCGCCATGCTGGTATGGGCTCATGGTGCCAGGATCGACGTTGATGTACGGGTCGAATTTTTGCAGACGTACCCGCAGGCCCCGATGTTCCAGGAGCATGCCGATACTGGCACACGTCAAGCCATTGCCCAGCGAGCTGCATACCCCACCTGTTACGAAAATATGTTTCGTCATTCGCTCACATCCCGTGACTGATTGCCTAGGTGCATTTTGCTCGACGGTTTCGCGCCCCAAAGGCACTCCTTCACGCTGACATTGTACCCGGATTCGGTAGGCCCGGCTTGGATGGCAGGAAACTCACTGCTGGTGGGATGCTCACTTCCATGGGCAGGTGCACGACCTGGCCGGAGCGCTAACAGCTGCACCGAACATCCTGCGCGCTCCCTCTGCGCAGCCGAAAAGCGCTCTATGGAGAGGCTGGTTCGAGCGCAGCACTCTCGGGCCACTGGTGCGCCTCACTGCGTAAGCAACGGTGAATTTGGCGCACTGCCTGCCGCAACCGCTGTTCATTTTCCACTAGTGCCAGGCGTACGTACCCCTCCCCTGCCTCGCCAAAACCGCGTCCCGGGCTGACCGCCACCTCCGCTTCTTCCAGGAGCTTCATGGCGAAAGTCATGGAATCGAGATGTTGCCAGGCCGCAGGATATTTCGCCCAGACGAACATGCCCGCTTTGGGCGTGTGCAGCTCCCAACCGCCCCGCCGCAACCCCTCCACTAGCACATCCCGCCGCCGCTGATAGACCTGCGCTTGCCGCCTTACGGCATCATCACATTCACGCAAGGCTACGATGGCTGCGATCTGGATCGCCTGGAAAATGCCGTAATCGTAGTAGCCCTTAATGGTGGCCAAGGCACGGATCATCTCCGCGTTGCCGGCGCAGAAACCGATACGCCAGCCAGCCATGTTGTAGCCTTTACTCATGGTCGTGGTTTCAACGCCCACTTCCTTGGCACCGGGCACCGACAGAAAACTGGGCGGTTGATAGCCATCGAATCCGACATCCCCGTAGGCAAAATCGTGAATTACCATCAGGCCGTAACGTCGGGCCAGGCGAACCACTTCCACGAAGAAGTCGCGTTCGACTACCGTGCCCGTCGGGTTGTGGGGGAAGTTGAGGACGAGCACCTTCGGCCGGGGATATAAGTGCTCCGCCATCTGCGCCACTTGCGACAAAAAGCGGTCCGGCTGAGTGCAATCGAGGCTGATCACGTTGCCCGAGGCCAGGTACACGGCATACACGTGAATCGGAAATGAAGGCGCGGGAACAATTGCGGTATCGCCTGGGCCAATCAGCGCCAGGCACATGTGGCTAAAGGCTTCCTTCGAGCCGAGGCAGGCGATCACTTCGGTCTCGGGATTTAGCCGCACTCCGTGCAGGCGTTCGTAGCGGCGAGCCACTTCGCGGCGAAGATTATACAAGCCCACGCTCACCGAATAGCGGTGGTTGCGTGGGTCGTGAGCGGCCTCGCACAACTTTTCGATAATCAGCGGGTCCGGCTCATCCGTCGGATTCCCCATGCCAAGGTCAATAATATCCCGGCCTTCACGGCGCTTCTGATATTTGAGGGCATTGATTTTCCCAAACAAATAGGGCGGCAGCCGCTGCACCCGGTCGGCTACGCGCACCAAAAAAGGTTCATGCTCTTCCGCAGTTGATTCGTTCATGGGTACTTTCCGCTCGTGTCGGCACGCGCCATCTTTGCGGGCGCGCCCGCCACCTCTCGCTCTTGCAACTATTCTTATAATGCCTAGCGCCGCTCCTTTTCCGAAGTTGGGTCTTTGCCATTGTAGCTTGGAAATACGAACATGGCCGGAGTGCGGGTCCTGGTGCTGCGAGCACCTGGCGCTAATTGTGATGAAGAAACGCAATTTGCCTTCGAGCTGGCTGGGGCGCGAGCTGAGCGTGTCCACATCAATCGCCTTCGCGAAAACCCGCGGCGTTTGCGCGACTACCAAATCCTGGCCATTCCCGGCGGGTTTACTTACGGCGACGACGTGGCCGCGGGCAAAATCCTTGCCAATCAGCTACGGTACTACCTCGGCGAGGAATTACAGCGTTTCCGCGACGATGGCAAACTCATTTTAGGGATTTGCAACGGCTTTCAGGTGTTGCTGAAGGCCGGCTTGCTGGTGCCGCCAATGCGTGTGCCGCAACACGCCCTGTGTTTGGCCGGTGCAGGGGCAGAACCAGCCCGCGAATGGGTCGAAATCATCCCGGCCACGCTCACTACGAACGCTCACGGCCGGTTCGAAGCGCGTTGGGTCTTTCTGGACACGCAGCCTGGCCGTTGCCCCTTTCTCGTCGGCTACGAGCGCTGGCAACTTCCTGTGGCCCATGGTGAAGGTCGGTTCTTATGCCGGGATGATGCGGTTTGGCATACGCTCGAACAGCAAGGGCAAATCGTGCTGCGTTATGTGGACGGCGAGGGTCGGCTGGCGGGCTACCCTTTCAATCCGAACGGTTCACAGGGTAACGTTGCCGGCATCTGCGATCCGACTGGGCGGGTCCTGGGGTTGATGCCACACCCGGAGCGGCACGTTCTGCCCACGCAACATCCGCAGTGGACGCGAAAGGGGCTGGCTGCGGAGGGCGAGGGTTTACGCCTTTTCCGCAACGCCGTCGCCTACTTCGCATGATGAACTCGGCGGTCACCGTTCAGTATCAGTTTCGAGCTGCGGGTTCATCGGGGTGCCTATTCCGGCCGCTAGCGGTTGATGGTCAGGACATTCAACACGCAATTCCGCGAGCATCAAGGGGCGGTCCATCAGGCCGCAATGGTGTGGCGCACGCGGATCTGCGTGGACATCGCGTTGAAAATACAGGCAGGTAGTGCACATCCGCGCCACACTGATCAACCCTGCCCGTTGCAATCGCCCTATCATTTCCAACAGCGTCGCCAGCAGACGTTCTTGCTCCGTTTGCGGCAGCGTACGAATTTCCGCCTGAAGGACGTCCGTCCAGTGGGCTATTCGGCGTGCCGCGCGGCGTCCCGAAGCCGTCAAGCACACATACACGATCCGCTGATCCGTAGGATCGCGAACACGGCGAATCAATCGCTTCTTTTGCAATGCGGTGACACTAGCACTGACTGTGGGCGGCCCCAAACCGAACCGCTGCGCCAGCTCGGTTATCTTCACCTTCCGCTGGCCGCAAGCCAGTAGGTACACCAACACTTGAGCTTGCGTGGGGCTGAGGCCCTGCGACCACGACACCTGCCACAAGGCCTTGTTCAAGGCTTGCGACAGGCGTTCCAACGCCGCTATAATTTTCGCTTCTAGATCACCTTGTTCCCTGTGCGAATGCAATTCGCCCTCGCCGCAATCCGCATGCGTCAATAGTCGCCTTCTTTGACATAAGGTTGACACCAAAGCGCCACCTGCAGGGTGACCGCTTTGAACCAGGCGTGGTACATTTTATCTACGTCGGCTTCGCTGTGTCCCTTCTTGCGTAGAAAATCGCGGATGGTCACGGTGATTGGCACGATAAAGGCGATGAGAAACCGCAGGGGCACATTCGCGGTGGCTGCCGCCACTTTGTCCGTCTGATTCTTCTTGCTGCGATGGTGCCTCAGGCCGATCTCGTACTGGTAATTCAACCAGTCTTGGTCGTGCGGCCGCCGACAAGTATCCAGTATCCACTGTCCGAACCGCCGCCGAACGTTCTCCAAATACTGCGCGATCGGCTGGCCAGCGCTATCCAGAAAATACTTCACCAAAAACGGATGTGACCCGACAAAGCCGTACCACAGATCCAGAATTTGCTCCACTTGGTCAGCCAGCACTTCCCCCGCCATCCGCAGGTATTTTGCGTCCTCTTCCGTGAAGAGAAGCGCTTGTTTCAGCTCCGCCAACTCAGCAAGGCTGAGCGGCGAGCGGGCCACGGTCGGTTGTCCATACGTGTAGCCCGGAATCACACCTGCTTGTGCCATGCTTCCTCCTCCTTTCTCCTCGCAATTATTTCGGACTACGAACTAGTTTACTCGCGGCTTCATCCCTCGTCAAGTCTGAAAAGCCCCTGGAAAAATTTGTGCGCCACCACGCCTAAGTACCCTTGCATCCCTTCCTGGCTTTGGCGCCTGGGCGAGATACAATCTTTCTTCAACCGCAGCGGCTACAGTGCTCTCGGAGGATGGCGATGCGTCTGGGACTTTCCCTGGTGGTCCTGCTGCTCGGAACAACCTTGGCTTACGCACAACACCGGCCCAACATCATCCTTATCCTGACCGATGACCAGGGCTACGGCGACCTTTCTTGTCATGGCAATCCCGTCTTGCGCACGGCAAATCTCGACCGCCTCCACTCCGAGAGCGTGCGCTTTACCAATTTTCACGTCAGCCCGACTTGCTCGCCAACCCGCGCTGCCCTGCTGACTGGCCGACATGAATTCAAGAACGGCGTCACCCACACCATCTACGAGCGGGAACGCCTCACCCTTTCCGCCATCACCCTGGCCGAGGTATTGCGGCAAAACGGTTATGCCACAGGCATCTTCGGCAAGTGGCACCTCGGCGATGAGGACGCCTATCGCCCTGACAAACGGGGTTTCGAGGAGGTTTTTGTTCATGGTGGTGGCGGTATTGGTCAGACTTACCCTGGCAGTTGCGGCGACGCCCCCGGCAATACCTACTTCAACCCCGCTATCCTGCATAATAACCGTTTTGTCAAGACTCAAGGTTATTGCACCGACGTTTTCTTTCGCCAGGCGTTGACCTGGATCGAGCAGCAGCGAGGCAAGCGACCCTTTTTCGCCTATATTGCCACCAATGCTCCCCACGCTCCTCTGCAGGTTCCCGACCACTATGCCCGCATCTATGCAGAAAAGGTTCCGGAAGACGTCGCTAAGTTTTATGGCATGGTTGTCAATATAGATGAAAATGTCGGCCGCCTGTTGGAACAATTGCGAGTCTGGGGCTTAGAGGACAACACATTGCTAATATTCATGACTGATAACGGCGGGACCGTCGGCTGCAAAGTTTATAATGCAGGCATGCGGGGCCAGAAAGGAACTCCCTGGATTGGCGGAACCCGCGCTGTGTCCTTTTGGCGTTGGCCAGGGAAATTTCGAGCCGCTGATGTGTCAGCTCTAACTGCGCATATAGATGTTTTCCCGACACTAATCGAACTTACTAAATGTTCGCTAGATGTTCGCGTTCGGCAACAGATAGAAGGCCGGAGCCTTGTTCCTTTACTTTATAATGCTAACGCTCCCTGGCCTGATCGCATCCTGGTAACTCACGTCGGCCGCTGGCCTAAGGGCGAAGCCAAACATTCTAAATATCGGCAGGTGTGTGTGCGCAACACAAGGTACACTTTAGTTTGTCCCTCTAGTAAAGGCCAGCGCGCCTGGGAGCTTTACGATGTCCTGGCCGACCCGAGCCAGAAACACAATATCCTCAATGAGCACCCCGACGTTGTCCGCGATCTCGAAACCTATTACGATCGCTGGTGGGACTCTATTCTTCCCTACCTGGTAAATGAAGATGCGGTAGGTCCACCCCTCAATCCTTTCAAGGAACTGTACTGGAAACAGTTCGGCAAACCGTAAAGGAGGTAGATTATGTGGCGCGGGCTGCTCCCAACGGTGATTCTGGGCCTGACTGCGGTCGTTTGTCACGCGCAAACTCGTCCACCTAACATTATTATCCTCCTGGCGGACGATTTAGGCTACGGCGACCTTAGCTGCTATGATCCTTCTCGGTTTTACACACCGCACACTGATAAGCTCGCTGCCGAAGGTGTGCGTTTTACCGCTTGTTATGCCCCGTTTCCTTATTGCGCCCCATCTCGGGCTACACTCCTGACCGGGCGATACCCCTTTCGGCACGGCCTGCAAGCCAATCCCTTTCCCAGCGGCGATCCTCTCGTGAAAAATGCGGACAAACTTGGTTTGCCTACCTCGGAAATCACCTTAGCCCGTTTGCTTAGGGAGAGAGGATACGCCACTTGCGCTATCGGCAAGTGGCATCTTGGCCACCATTCGGAATTCTGGCCCACTAAGCACGGTTTCGATCATTATTTTGGCATTCCTTATAGCAACGACATGCACCCGGTACGCCTCTATGAAGATGAAAAGTTGATCGAGTATCCTGTAGTCCAGGCTACGTTAACTCGGCGATATACTGAGCGGGCTTTAGCATTCCTGCGCGCGAATAAAGATCGCCCCTTCTTCCTTTATTTAGCGCACGCTATGCCTCACAAGCCCTTGGCATGTTCCGAGGAATTCTACCGCCGCACTGGCAAGGGTCTCTATGCTGATGTTTTGGCCGAGCTGGATTGGAGTTGCGGGCAGATTATCGCCGAGCTAAGACACCTTAACCTGGATAATAATACCCTGGTGGTGTTCACCAGCGACAACGGTCCGTGGTATGGGGGCAACACTGGTGGCCTGC
>BEIM01000153.1 GCA_002898995.1 bacterium HR36 | reverse complement strand
TCGAGCCGCGTACGGGCTACATTCGCCTGGCGATGGCGCCGAGCGATGCAAACGTGCTATATGCGATTGTCCGCGATGCGGTCAGTGCTGGGCAAACCTACCGCTTTATGGCTTCCGTGGACGGTGGTAACTCGTGGGCGCCAGTCAACACCCTCGCCATGGTAGGACTAACTGGGCCTGGTCCGGGCACCTCCTTCGTCAATCCAGTACGACTAACGGTGGACGCTGCTGACCCAACCCGCGTTTACTACACGATGGGCACGACAATAGCGACAGCTCAGTTCAGCCCTATGCCTCCGCCTTTCAACGACCCGACTCAATTCTCCGTGACTTCCAGCACTATCGGTTCGCCGCCATACGGCTTTGCCGTGACGGAAATGACGCTGGCTCCTGGTGGCGGATTTCTGGTTACGACTGAAGGTGGCATCTGGCGCTTTGATGCGAGTTCAAGTCAGTGGGTGAGTCATAACAACGGCTTGCAGATCGCTTTGGTCAATAGCGTGGCCCATTCGTTGCTTACTGACAGCCTGATGTACGCAGGGACGCGCTACACTGGCTTGTTGCGTTACACGGACAACGACAATGTTGCCGACTGGACAGGCCTTGATTCCAGTCCAAACACTGTGGGGCGCGTGCTGGCGGATCAAATTAACTCCCAGTGGGTGTACTGGATTAGTTTCAATGGGATTCACAACGCCGGCGGTTTCACGCTGAATTACTCTTCTAGCCAAGGTGGCAGCCCAGTCAGCGTACCCGTTCCAGTAGGGGGTACCTATTCGGGCAGTTTAGGTTTGAGCGGCGGCGACATTATGGCTGGTCAGCAAGCACCGACCCAGCCTTCTCCCAGTCCTCCTGCCGGCGCGCCAACGCCCCTCACACCGTTTAGCGGCTCCCAGGTGCGTTATTACTTTCCGCCGCTGGAAATGGACCCGAACTTCAACCGTCTCCTTCTCGCTACCAACGCGATCTGGCAGATAACCAACCTTCGCACGGGCCCGACGGCATCGCAGTTCGGAGACATAGAAGGGGCATTTGTCACTTGGCAGTATTGGAATGATACCGATGATGACTTGGCCATTGACCCGGGCGAAGTGACCACGTTCGTCTCAGGGTTTACATTTCTCACCAGCCAGGGTGTTGCCCCGGGAACCACCATTCGTTACGAGCGTCATCCTACGCTCACCAGCGGCAATTGGGTGCCCGCTTTCACATTCTTTGGTCCGTTTATTAGCCCTGGTTACGGCTTAGGTAACGCGGATGAATTGGCCTCGATTGCTGCAGGAGCTTTGGCTGCCTTTACCGATGCTACGGGCTCTCCGCAACGGGTGTGGTTGGCCACAGCAGACATTATCCAAAGAGCCACTAATGGCCCAGATTTTGATCCAACGCCTGCCAATCCCGCGAGCGTTTCCTCTCCCCCCCCGCCACCTTACCCGTCTGGCCTCGGGCGGACTGAGATTCGCTGGGTGGACATGGCGGTGAGCGGGTCGAACTCGACCGATGTCGGTGTCGCCTACATCGTCGCCGCCAACCAACGTGGATCGTATAGCTCGCCCTATGGACCGGCCGTACTGACTAGTCAGGTGTATATGACGACGGACGGAGGCAACTCCTGGGTTTCGATCGGCGATGCCCTGCCGGATGTCCCGGCCCGCGCCATTGCCGTGGAACCCAGGGGCCCCGGTTGGCAGGACGATGTCCTTTACGTCGGTACCGATGGTGGCGTGCTCAATGGAGTTTATGCTACCTTATTCCGTGGTCGTTTCGATACTGCCCAGAATCAGTGGGTCTGGGAGCCAATGCAACCGACCAGCCCGTCGGGAACTAGGCTGCCGCTGGTGCCGATTACCGACATCCAGATCAATCAGCAGTTCAGCACGCTCCTGGTAGCCACGTACGGGCGCGGTATCTGGGGCCTGTACGTCAATGTCAATTTGCCCCCAGAAATCCGTGTTCCTGGGCCGCAGACCATCAGCGAAGATAGTTCGCTCACCTTTAGCCCGGCCCAGCAAACGGAAATCTCTGTGCAAGATAAAGACGCAGGCAGCGATCCGGTGCAGTTTACGCTGCAGGTACAGCATGGGCGCTTGCAACTGGCTAGCACCGCTGGCCTCACCTTGGTCGCCGGAAACAACAACTCCAGTTTCATGACCTATCGCGGCCCCCAATCGGCCATCAACACCGCACTGAACGGTTTACAATACATCCTCGACCCTAACTACTTTGGTACTGACACGCTGACCATAACAGTTTCCGACTTGAAGCATAACGGTGTTGTGCCGCCAGCTGTCCCGCCCAGTTATGCTACCCTCGGCTGGACAACCACTGAGACTGTCACGATCCGCATTACCCCGGTAAACGACGCCCCCCTGATCACCGCGCCGACCACTCCGCAGCAATTGCAGATGCATCAGGTGCTGCTGTTCACCGCCGCCAACGGCAATGCCATCTCCGTCAATGACGTAGATGCTGGCAGCAATCCGATGACCATGAATTTGAATGTGAGCAACGGTACCTTGACACTCGGCAGCACAACCGGGCTTATCAGTGTTACGGGCAATGGCACCAATAGCATTAGCGTCACGGGGAGCCTGGCCGCTTTGAACAACGCGCTTTCCGGGTTACGCTATACGCCCAATCCGTCTTTTTCAGGCAGCGATACACTGAGCATCGTCGTCAACGACCAGGGCCACATCGGGGCGGGTAGCTCGTTATCCGACTCCAAAACCGTTACCATCAACGTTACCAACACCAACAACGACCCGCCTTTGATTAGCGCACCCAGTTCTGTCCCAGTGCTAGTCAACAGTCTTGTGGGCATTAGCATTACCACGCTGCAAGTCAATGAACCGGACGCCGGCAGCGGAGCGCCCTGGAACGGCGCCCACCCGATTCGTTTCACGGTCTCTGTCAGCAATGGCACATTAGAACTGCTCAATCCTGGTACGCTTTATCTCGTATCCGGGCCCAATGATGGTACCGCCTCATTGCTGACCTTTGAAGGGCCGGTCAGCACCGTCAATGCCGCACTGGGGGCAGGTTTGAGGTACAGGCCGAACACTGGTTTCCTGGGCACCGATCCCCTGGTCTTCACGGTCAACGATCTGGCTGCAACCGGCCCAGGCGGGCCGCAAAGCGACAGCGATGTGGTGCTGCTTCGCGTTATGAATGCCAACCAACCGCCGGTCCTCACCGTGCCGGGTCCGCAAACCGTCAACGAGGACACGGTTCGCGTATTCTCCGTTGCTAACGGCAACGCCATTACAGTAAGCGATCCCGACGCAGGCAGCAATCCGATTCAGGTCACACTCACGGTGACTCAAGGGACGTTGACCCTGGCTTCGCTGAGTGGTTTGACGTTCTCTGCAGGCGACGGTGTGGACGATGTCACCATGACGTTCACTGGGACAATTGCGGCCATCAATACCGCGCTAAACGGCTTGCAGTACAAACCCAATCCCAATTACAACGGCTCAGACACATTGACTATTGCCGCGAACGATCTGGGCAACAGCGGTTTCGGTGGGCCACTGACTGCCACGGGTACTATTTCGATCACCATCAGCGCCGTTAACGACGCCCCAGTGGTGAGCGTGCCTGTGGCGCAGTTCACGGTCATGAATGCTCTGCTAACCTTCTCTAGCGGTAATTCCAACGCCCTTTCTGCGTCCGACGTGGATGCGGGCAGTAACACCATTAGCTTCACTTTGTCCGTGACCAATGGCACCCTGACGCTGACATCCCCCGGTTCGTTGACGATATCTGGCAATGGGACGAGCAGCATTACCGGTACCGGGACGCTGAGCGATTTGAATACAGCGTTGGGCGCTGGGTTGAATTACACGCCGGCTACGAATTTTACCGGCGTCGCCACCCTCACGTTCACGGTCAATGACCAGGGGAACACTGGCAGTGGTGGGGCGCAGAGTGATACGAAAACTGTGCGAATCGCCGTCGGTTTGCCCGCCAATCAGGCACCCGTCAATGCGGTTCCTCCGGCGGCCCAAACCACCAATGAGGATACTCCCCTGGTTTTCGCGTCTTCTAACAACAATCGCATTTTCTTCGAAGTGCCCGCGCCCAGTGAGAATCCGCTGGAGGTGCAGCTCAGCGTCACTAATGGGATTCTGTTCCTCGCGCGCGCGGCGAACGTGCGGCTCATCAGTGGTGGCAATGGTACTGCCAGCCTGACCATCCAGGGCCGATTGAGCGATGTCCACGACGCCCTGGATGGCCTAACGTATGTTCCGAACCTGGATTATAGTGGTCCGGCAACGCTGACGGTGGTTGCCAAATTCGCAGGCGAAACTGTGAGCGAAACCGAGACGATCCCCATCGTGGTTTTACCGAGAAACGATCCACCACGCGTTAGTGTGCCCAATGCCCAGACCACCGGCGCGGGAACACCGCTGGTTTTTTCTGCCGCTAACAGTAACGCTTTGTCTGTCGTCGATCCGGATGCTGGCAGCAACAATGTGCAGTTCACATTGAACGTCAGCACTGGAACATTACTGCTGCTGGACACCAGTGGCCTAAGTGTTTCCGGGAACGGCACTAGCACCATCACGGGGATAGGCCCGATCGCCATATTAAATGCCCGCCTGGCAAACGGGCTGCGTTACAATCCGCCAAACGCAAACGTTATCGCCTCACTCACTTTCACGGTCAATGATCTGGGTAACACTGGCGGCGGTGGGGCCCAGTCCCATTCGGCGACCGTTCTCATTCGCGTAGGCACGGCCACCCTGCCAGCAAACCAGCCTCCTGCCATCACGGTGCAGGGCGGCCTGAACAAGACGCTCAATGAAGACACACCCTTCAACTTCTCTTCCGGCAGCGGCCACGCCATTACCATCACCGACCCCGACGCCGGTACCAATATCGTGGAAGTCCAGCTCAATGTGAGTAACGGCCGCTTGCTATTGCCTACGATCGCGGGTCTGGAATTTGCCGCTGGGGCCAACGGCGGTTCCAGCATGACGATCCGCGGTCCCCTGGCTGCTATTAATGCAGCCCTCAGCGGGATGACCTATCGGCCCGATGTGGGCTTCACCGGCACTGACACACTTGCCATTCAGGTCGATGACTTGGGCAACATGGGTAGCGGCGCCGCTCAGTCGGCGAGTCAATCCATCACCCTGAATGTCTCGCCTGTCAACGACGCGCCACTGGTCTATATCCCGCGGGGACAAAGCACATCTATCGGCACACCATTAGTGTTGTCCTCGGGTACTAGCAACGCGATTCAAGTCTTCGATGCAGACGTGACCGCGACCGATATCGTCCAGTTCGCCGCTCGTGTTGATGCCGGTACCCTGACATTCCTGATTCCAGGCAGCCTGATTTTGAGCAACAATGGGACGGGTTTTGTCACTGGCATCGGCACGTTTGGCGACTTGGTAACGGCTTTGAACAACGGCGTACAGTTTGACCCACCCGCCAGTTTTTCCGGTCTGGTATCGCTGAGCTTTACTCTGGAGGACCTGGGAGCGACGGGAGCAGGTGGTCCGCAGGTGAGCACGGGCACAGCCGCCATCGGTGTCGGAGTATCGCCGCCGCCGGTAAGTTTGTTGATTCGCAGTCCAGCTTCGTTGATTGTTGACGAGGATTCGAGCCTCACCTTCTCCACCGCCAACAACAACCGTATCAGTATTTCCGATGCGGATGCGGGCAGCAATCCGCTCCAGGTACAACTCACGGTTAGCCACGGCATTCTCACGTTGCCGACGACGGCGGGGCTTACCTTTGTCAGCGGCAGCAATGGCACTGCGAGCATGACCTTCCGCGGGACATTAACCGCGATTAACACCGCACTCGAAGGTCTCGTGTACACCCCCAATCCGAACTTCAATGGTCAGGATGTCTTAACCATTACCACCAACGATCTGGGACACCTTGGTTCGGGTGGACCGGGTTCTGATACTGATTCGGTGGTCATCAAGGTGCGGGCGGTCAACGACGCCCCCACCGTTTCCGTGCCCGGCCCCCAAACCATACCACAGGACACAGCCCTGGTCTTCTCTACATTCAACGGTAACAGTTTTAGTTTTGGCGATATCGAGCTAACCGGCAGCAGCACCGCAGAAGTACAGCTCAGCGTGAGTCAGGGAATTTTGCATCTGCCAGACACGTCGCTGTTAGTGTTTACCGCAGGGGGAAATAATACCTCGGCGTTCACTATCCGCGGAACAGTCAGCAATCTGCTGGCGCGGTTGAACGGTCTGGTGTACATACCACCAGCAGGCTTCGCCGGCACCGCTACTCTGACGCTGACCGTCAACGATTTGGGGCAATCGGGCCTGGGCGGCGCTTTGTCCACCACTGCCAGTGTGCCCATCACCGTACAGGTAGCTAACCAGCGGCCAAGTGTCAGCGTGCCCGGTCCGCAAAATATCTTCCGCAACCAGACGCTAACGTTTTCCTCAGGCAACGCGATCAGCATTAGTGATCCCAACGGCGATGTGAATGTCGAGGTGACGCTGACCGCCACCAGTGGCAGGATATTCCTTCCCAGCACTGCAGGCCTGACCATTGTCGCTGGGAGTAATAACTCGCCGTCGCTGACTGTGCAGGGAACTGTGAGTACGATCAATAGCCGGCTCGACGGCATGAAGTTCACGCCGGCTTACGATTATGACGGGTTGGTGTACCTGACAATAACCGTCAACGACCGGGGCAACACAGGGGTCGGCGGTCCACTCACCAGCTCCAATTCTGTGCGCATCACCGTCCAGCCAGTCAACAGCCAGCCGACAGGGGTTCTTAGTACCCTGACCCTCAACCTCGTGGAAGACGACTCCAACACTCACACGATCACCATCAACTATCTGACTCCGGGCGGCGGCGTGTTTGAGCATACGCAGAACTTGAATCTGATCATGACTCCCAGCCCCGCAGCGCTGTTCAGCATTTTCCAGTTTCAAGCGACGGGCTTTCCGAATATGAGCATCTCTGGTGGCTCGGGTGTTTATCCGCAGTCCCAGAACATGGAGATTCGAATCGCCCCTAATAAGTACGGGACTTCGACCGCAACGGTTACTATCCAAGATAACGGCGGCACGCTCAACGGCGGGCAAGACACACTGACCCTGACGTTCACTGTCAACGTCACTGCCGTCAACGATGCTCCGGTGCTGAACGCCGGCACTTATAACCTGGGCAGTATCCCGGAGGATCCCGCCAGCGATCCGGATTTCCTGGTGCAGACATTCATTAACTCGTTGGGTGGCAACTACACCGACCCCGACGATAATGCTAACGTCAACAACCCAACTCAGACCGACCCACGCGGCATTGCGATCACGGCGTACGACAGCACCAACGGAACCTGGGAGTATAAGGACGGCAGTAGCTGGAACACATTCCCAACACTGACGGGTAGCCAGGCCTTCGTCCTAAAGGCGGATGCGAACACACGTGTGCGGTTTAGGCCGATCGCCGACTTTAACGGCACGAGCACGTTTACTTTTCGCGCTTGGGATCAATCGGATGGGCCGATTAACAACGGTAGCGTGGTGACTATCACCAGCACGGGCGGTTCCTCCGCTTATAGCGCAGCCACCGCGACGGCGCAACTCACCATCACCGAGGTGAACGATGTGCCGACGGGAACACCCTCGCCGGCCAGTATCAACATTCCCGAAGACTCGCCCACGCAGTCGATCACCATCAACAACATTGAACCCGGCGGCGGGAGTTTGGAATACGGGCAGAATCTGACCCTAACAGTAAGCAGTAACAACACCAGTCTCACCGGGACGCCTACCATTTCACCGACCTCGATTACCGGTGGCCT